>CAZWXI010000037.1:0-27094 GCA_964637845.1 uncultured Hyphomicrobiales bacterium
TCATTATTAATGTATGAACTGCTCGAATAACGCCTGTCAATAAACCCTCCCGTTTTGAATTTTATAAATCCGAAAAGTTCTTGCTCGTATCTGCTAGATATGCCATAATAGTGGGCGTCATCTTGAACAAATTTCAGAGTGGTATCTCCAAACCGGAAGTCATAATTTCTGCCTGCAAAGCGGTCATTTTGTGAAGTTGAAAGATATGAGGTCAGTGTTACGGTCGAATTTGTCGGGAAAATATGAGTAAATGTCAAATTCAAATCATGTCTAAACTCACGCTCATTAAGTCCGTCAAAAAGCGGGCTTGTGGAAATTGGGTCGTATAGCTCCTGCTCAATAAATGTATTTGAGCCACCGCTATTACCATGACCATGATTTGTAAAGTATTCCGTGAAAGTCAGCGTTGTGGAATCGTTCGGACTCCATCTGAGGGATATTCTCAAATTCCATAAATTCACCCAATTATTCGAAAATCTTCCATCGGCATTAACATTCCGATAGCCAAATGTAAAATTCCAATCGGGATGAAAATTTTGAGAAAAAATCCCGTCTGAAGCAAGAAACTCAGCACCACCTTGAGCGAGCCATAATTTGGTAAAAGGTTTATTCGTATTGTGTCGCACCTCTTGGATATTAAGAAAAGCTCCGGGAGAATTATCTCCGAAAATTGAAGCTTTCGAACCCGTGAAAATTTCAATGCTTTCCATAAACTCCGGAGCATACTGCTCTGGGTTATATGCCCCAAAACTTGGAGATATAAGACTTCTACCATTGCTGCTAATTGAGATAGAGTTAGGAATTGCTCCGTCGGTAAAAAAATGATTAAAAAGCATGTAGGAGCCAAGCGATAATGGATAGAACGATGTTGATTTTGCCAATATATCGCTCAATCCTGTATAGTTTTGGAATTGGTAATCTCGCTTGGATATACTTTGGGCTGAATTACTGTCAAGCAGGAACATCCTTCCATGCATAGTATTTGGCAATCTGAGAACAGGAGTAGAGGGTGCGGGTTTAAGTGTGTCGTTTTGTGCTTCTATAACTTCGTTCGAGACAATAAAAACACATGCAGCAAAGAGAGTAGCCCATGCTTTATGATATTCCATTTTTCGTTTGCAAAAAATCATTTACAAAGATAACAAACTATTCTCAAGCATAATATAAGCTCAAATTATAAAAAGACTATCTTTATAAACTATGTCAATAGTTTTATCCGATTAAAGATATAATCGAGGCTTTCCTTTTTCAATATTGCTTTATAGTACTGCGTGTCTTTAAATTGCTTGCTTTTTACGTTATCGTAGTTCAAATATCGCTTGCTTTTGTTTGAATCAAACCAATAAATCAAATAAATCTTACCTTTTTTTATTTCTATAGCTGTCATACCGCGTTTACCAATTACTGCGCCGGAATTAAAAAGACATGGGACAAGTAGTTCACCACCGTAAATACCGCTTTTTAGGAAGTAGTTCTCACCGTTTTGTCGTATATTGTTAAGTTCTGTTCTCAGCATTGAAATTTTTTGTATGATGAAGTTATTGTCAACATTGACCGATTTATTCAATAATCGCAGATATTTTTCTATCAGTATATTTAGTGCGTCAATTTTCGACATTGACTCAAATAGCGGCCGATGAGTATGTCCAATAATAGATATAATCTTCTTCTCAGAGGAAAAATTGTAAGCTCGAATTTCGGTCTTAAACTTCTTTATACTGTTAATCGAAACAGTACTATTATGAAATCCCAAAGGCGTAACTATATATTTAATCAATAGCAAACTTAATAAATTGAAGGTCTCCATAAAATTAGAAATTTGATGCCCATGGTAAATAAAAATATCATTTCCCTTGTATTTTAATTTTAGACCTTGGAGAATTTTTCTATTTACTTCTGGCTTTCGGTGTGCATACAGCAAATAATCATGATTACCGATAATTTTGAATAAACAGTCATTTTTGTTGAATTCGTTGAATATTTCATACAAATCTCGCCATGCTTCTGCAATCGTATTGATATCAAATCTATATAAATCCTCAATATCCCCGTTTAAAATTAGTTTATATCCCTTTTCAAGATAGTGTTCTTTCAGAACTCTTATGAATAGTTCGGAATTATGAAGGAAGTCATCTTTTCTGCCCCTATTGCCGAGATGAATGTCACTGAAGATTACAAATTTATCGCCGTCTGTTATGTTAACCTGTTGTACTTTGTCGTAAAGCCGTTCTAAAATTCGTGAATAGTGAATTTCTTTTTTCATGGAGTGATTATTTAACCCTTCTTAATTTATTTCTTGAAGGTATTTCACTTTCGTAAACTCTTTTAATTCCATCACCCAATGCTTGTTCAATATCACGAATATTTTGGACAAGTCTAATGAAACCGCCGATTTCAACTGAAGCCGCTTGGTCTGTACCCCACATTGCTCTGTCTAAAGTAATGTGACGCTCGACGAAGTTTGCACCTAAGGTTACAGCCGCCCAAGTTGGTGAAAGTCCTACTTCATGACCCGAGTAACCAATTGGTGTATTCGGATATTTTTCGCGATATGTCTTAATTACATTCAGATTTAGTTCAGATACTTTGCATGGATAAGTGGAAGTAGCGTGAGCAACCATCAAACCATCAAATCCAGCTAAATTAATTGTAGCTTCAATCTCTTCCATGGTTGACATTCCCGTTGAAATCATTAAAGGTTTACCTGTCGATTGTGTTTTTGCAATCAGTTCGTGGTCAGTCAGACATGCAGACGGAACTTTGAAAAACGGAACATCATACTGTCTGATAAACTCAACTGATGGCTCATCCCAGCACGAAGCCAGCCACGCTATACCATGCGACCTGCAAAAATTATCAATTTCGTCATATTCCTCTTTACCGAATTCCACTTTGTAACGATAATCTATATAAGTCATTCTACCCCAGGGTGTATCTCGCTCGATATTCCACTGGTCTTTAGGAACACATAGTTCAGGCGTGCGTTTTTGAAATTTAACGGCGTCAACCCCCGCGGCGGATGCACCGGCTATCATTCTTTTTGCTAAATCAACTGAACCGTTATGATTGATGCCGATTTCCGCAATTACATATACAGGAAATCCGTCGCCGATGAATTTTTCTCCGACTTTTACAAATCTTTTTGTACTACTCATTTTTTATCCTGATGAATTAAATTGTTTACCAAATTGTCCAACCACCATCAATAACAAGATTGGCGCCTGTCATGTAAGAAGATGTGTCTGATGCTAAAAAAATAAGCCCTCCCATGAATTCATTTGCTTGTGCCATTCTGCCGAGTGGTGTTCGCTCAGAGTATTTTTTAACGAAGTGTTCGTCTTGACTATTCTCAACTCCGCCCGGAGATAACGCATTTACTCGCACTCCGCTACTACCCCAGTATGCCGCCAAATATTTCGTAAATGCAATAACAGCTCCCTTTGTTGTTGGGTAGGATGGGGATTTATACATTTTACGATTACCTTCACTATCTAAATAAAGTGATTGGTCTGGTGCAACAATACCATAAGTTGAGGCTATATTGATTATGCTACCACTTTTGTTTTTCGCCATTTCGCTTCCAATAACTTGTGAAGCAAGAAACATTCCCGTAATGTTTACATCAACAATTTTTCTAAAAAAATCTAAACTATAATTTTCAAATTTGGATTCTTCCAAGGAGTTAAGCGGATTTTCTACCATGTCGTTTATGGCGGCATTATTGACGAGAACATCCACTTTCCCAAACTTTTTTATCGTCTTAGACAATAATTCATTCAACGAACTTTTGTTTGTTATATCGCATGCCATTCCTAATGACTCTGTGGGCAAATTCTTGGCTAATTCGATACAGTTTGCGTTGTTTAAGTCGGCTGCAATCACATTTGCACCTGCTTCCGACAAAGCTTTGCAATGATACTTGCCTAATAAACCCGCTGCACCCGTAACTACAGCGACCTTACCTTTTAGTGAAAATATTTCCATATCACTTCTTTGGTTTGATGTTAAAATTTCCAACTTTTCGAAAAACAGGCTCAATTGCTTGTCCTAATAAATTTTTCTCAAGATTACCTGTTTCAACATTTTCTTTTAGCATGGGTAATATCTCGGAATAAACCTTCAAAGTATAGGATATGTCACCGTCCGTATGTGAGTAGGAGATGTTATGAAAACCCGACCATAATATACCGCGTTTCAATAACTCTTGTTGCATATATGATTTCATTATTAACGGATTCGCGGCTCTTGCGTCAAAAGTTACTATGGTTCTGAATGGATAGCCGTTAATTCCTACGTAATCAATACCTATTTCGTTAATAATTGATTTGATGCCATTTTTGAGGATTGTACCTTTGTCATGTAAGGCAGTAATTACATCTTTTTCCAACATCTCTTCAATAGTTGCTTTTGCGGCAGCTAACGACAACGCTTCGCCACCAAAAGTAGTAAAGAAGAACACATCATTTTCAAGCAGTTTCATAATGTCGGCTTTCCCCGTTAGAATTGACAAAGGCATACCGTTGGCAATTGCTTTTGAAAATGTCGCTAAATCTGCCTTTACTCCAAAATATTCCTGTGCACCGCCCAATGCCATGCGGAATCCCGTCCACATTTCGTCGAAAATTAAGATAATGCCATTTTCAGTGCAGATTTCACGTAATTTGTGAAGAAAATCGCCGGTCGGCTCTTCGAAAACAATCGGCTCGAGGATTACAGCGGCTGTATCGCCATCAATCGAGTTGATTACGCTGTTTATGTCATTATATGCGAATGTATAAGTCAAATCTGTAACTTCTTGCGGAATCCCTTTATTTCGGTCAGTTACAGCAATATACCAATCGTGCCATCCGTGGTAACCACAACAAAGTATCTTGTTTTTCCCCGTGAAAGCTCTTGACAATCGAATAGCGGCAGTTGTAACGTCACATCCCGTTTTACTATATCTTACTGCTTCAGCATTGGGGATGATTGAACTAAGCAGGTCGGCTAATTCAACTTCCAACGGGTGCATGAGAGAAAACGTTATGCCACACTGGAGTTGCTCTTTTATCGCTTGGTCAACTCTTGGATAGCAGTATCCGAGTGAAATTGGACCTACGCCCATCGTATAATCAATATATTCATTCCCGTCAACATCCCAAACATGCGAACCTAAACCTCTTTGCAAATAGTGAGGTGCTATTCCGCGGACATGTTGCCCGGGACCTTTAGCCAATGTTTGTGTTGTTGCGGGTATTAATTTTTCGGCTTTCGAAAGTAATTCCTTTGATTTTTCAATAATCGGGTAATCGTTGTTGAACGCTACTTTATTTTGCATTCTATCTACTCCTTTTGAATTCATCGTAAATTTTGTTGGCTATCAAACTTCCTGCTAAGCCTTCGTGGAAAACAATATCATCAATGTTTAGAGCAGGTTTGAAATACTTATCTTTCAATCCCATTGGTAATACAGGGCAAAATAGTTTATTGCGATTTAAAAGTCGGCAAACTATTGAATATAATCCAGTTGATTCTAAATGGTCCTCGATAGTCACAATAAGTTGAGTTTCGAGTGAGGCATTCATTATGGCTTCAGTATCTATTGGCTTAACTGTTCGCAAATTGTATAATCGTACGGAAAGTCCTAATTCTTCCAGTTTTTTTGACGCAAGCAAAGCTTGTTTGAGCATTGGACCATAGCTTAAAATTGTAACGTTGATGCCGTCTTTAATCAGTTCTGCTTTTCCGATATCGAATTGACTTTTGTGATTTACAATTTTTGGATTATCGACATAGCGAATGTAGTATGGCTCGTCACTTTCGATTATTTGTGGTAAGCAAATCAATAAATCTTCGATATCCGATGGTGCGAATACATTTATACCTGGAATACCTGACATTAATCCAACATCGTCAATTGCCTGATGAGTAGCTCCATTTGCCGTGGATAATATTCCGGGGATATACCCAACGAGTTTCACGGGCAATTTTGGATATCCGATATCAGTGCGGATAAATTCAAACGCCCTGCCTGTCAGAAACATTGCTAACGCATGAACTATTGGTTTCTTCCCGCGGAGAGCCATTCCTGCGGCGGCCCCGACTAATGTCATCTCACATATCCCAACATCAATAAAACGCTCGTTTAACTTTTCGGGAATATTTCTAATTGCGGCTCTATTCTCGGCGGTCATTACAACGAGAGACTGTTCTTCTTGGCACATATGATAAAGCAACTGCTCATAGGTAGTAATTTCAGAAATCATAGTATCTCCTGCTTCAAGTTTTGATATTCTTCGTTGCTTATATTACAGAACCACTTATCTGCTCGATTTTCCCAAGATTTTATACCTCTGCCTCTTATTGTGTCGGCAATGATTACACTTGGTTTTCCGTAGGAATACGGTACATCATCAAGAGATTGTCTAATTTCATCGTATGAGTGTCCGTCAATTCTTCTTACTCCGCAACCAAATGCAAGAAATTTATCCTCTATCGGCTCGATGGGTAATAACTGCTCGGTTTGGAGATTAGCCTGAAACTTGTTTCTATCTATTATTATTATCATATTGTCGAGCTTTTTTGATGTCGCTACCAAGATAGCCTCCCAATTTGACCCTTCGTTTAATTCCCCGTCTCCGAGTATTACTATTACTTTGTTATTTAGCCGTTCAATTTTTAATGACAATGCTACACCGACTCCGATTGGTAGTGAGTGTCCGAGTGAGCCAGAATGAAATTCTATACCGGGTATATTTGTATTTGGGTGCCAGTAAATGTCGTCTTTAATTTTTAAGTGATTGTTGAATCTTGACGCATCAATCCAGCTAAGTTCGGCAAACGCTCCATATAGTGCAGGGACCGCATGTCCTTTTGATAGGAACAAATAATCGCGTTCATCTGAGTTGAGCAAATCCTTGCTGATATGCATGTAGTTATTGTATAGGTATGTAACGAGTTCGACCATTGAAAGCGATGCACCGGCAAAACATCCTCCGTTCGTTGACATCTTCAGTATGTGCTGCCGTACATTTTTCGCAAATTGAGTTAGTTCCTTTTCGCTCAGTAATTTCAAAACATATCCCTCTTAATTATCATAATTTGTTATTGTCTTTAATTCATTCAGATGATTTCTATACCAGTATTCACCTGCGTATTTCTTGTTCAGTTCAGTGATTTCAGGTTTTTCTCGCAATAAGTTCAAAATATCGGGAAGTTCGAAAAATTCATTTTCTGGATATAACTTCTCATAAATTGCTTTGATAAACTGGTAGTCCTCGGGATAATCAATAGTAAAACGATGACTTTTTGATAAATCAAGCCCCGTCTCCCAAATTACATTTTCAATGCGAAACAAATCGGGGTTTTCCCAAATGTAGGGGGTTGTATGCTCAAGTTCAAAGTTTTTGCTTGCATTTTGCCATACATAACTTAAGGCATCCATATTAATTATTTCAACATCATTACCATCCGGATAACTCGCGGGGTGAAGATTGCTCACGTAGTCTATACGAGGATATAATTCTATAAACTTCGCTAATACTCTATCAATGACTTGCGGAGAAATCAGTGGACAGTCCGACGGAATTTTTACGATTGCGTCTGCTCCATAAGCCAAACCAGCTTGGTAGTGCCTGTCGAGCAAATTATTCAGTTCACCTCTAAAGAAGTGGATGTTATAACTTTTGCATAACCCGGCAATCGGCTCGTCACTTGTATCAGTGCTTGTAGCAACGACAATTAGCGATTTCAACTTCGAACGTGCAATTCTTTCGTATTGATGAATTAAAAGCGGTTTACCTAATACGTCTTGCATGACTTTACCCGGAAACCTTGTCGAACTCATTCGAGCTTGAATAATTACTACAATTTTCATAGTTATAACGCGCCCGCGATCGAACTGACATAATCTTTGATTCTGTCTTTTAGCTTTACGGCTTTGGGATATTGCCTTGTTGTACTGTCATCATTGAGTAATTTCAAACACTCCTGCGCAATATTGAATGCCGATGTACCTCCATTTTGAATAGGAGTCATTTGCTTGAGCTCATCAATATCGAAATATGAATACACCTCCTTGCCCAATGCAATTCCCGTATAAACAACGGTTGAATACTTTGTAATCAGCACATCGCAATTTGCTATCATTTCGTGAATATTGCCCGTAGTAAAAACTAATGCTTCGGGCGCATATTTCTTGATTTCGGCTGTAGCTTTTTCATGATTTTCATTAGGATGCAGTTTGAATATTAACCGCCTTCCATTAGCAATATTTATCGAATATTCAATGAATTTCTTTCTGTTTTCATATTTAAAAGTCTCGCGTGAATCTGAAGTTGCAACCAGAACATAGTTCTTGTAATGGAAATCATTTTTCGTGTATTCTATACAATTGTCAAAATTTGGTATGCCCGTTACGCGTATTTTTTCCTCTTTGATGCCATTTTCCATAAATAACTGCTTATAGCCCTCTGAAGCAACACAGAAAATATCATAAGCATCCGACATACCATTTGTTGATGTGCTGGCAATATATCTCGGAAACTTGAACCACTTAACTAAGTAATATGCAAAATTCTTTGGGTCAGTCATTCCTTCTTGCACAAGGATTAATCTCTTGTTTCGGATGTTTTTAGGTACAAGTAAGTCGCTGCAAGTGACTACCAAGTCATAATTGTACGAGTTTCCGTAGTAATCAACACGTAGTTTCTCTTTCCATAAATAATTCATCGTCATGTCTTTGAAAGTACCGCCTAAGATAGAAAAATCAAGATATCCTTTCCGGGCTAATACATCAATGTAGCCATCGGCATAATAAGGGGTGAAAAAGCAGTTATAATCTCCCAGATGCTTTGATATTGCGTGCATCATTGTTGTCTGATTCAGCGACCCGCAAATAAATAATATATTCTGACTTTCCATTGTATTCAAAGCTCCTCTTTATTAATTTTATCAAAAGTAATCTATGAATTTGAACAGAATATTAAGAAATAAGAAATCTTGTGTTAAATTTTGTTTGCTCTGTTAAGTTAGGGTTAAAAGTTGTTCACTTGTATTAATGTTATGCCTGTTGAAACGAACAAATCCAGAAACTTATCTATCGCTAATCATCTATTTGTAGTTTGAATTTTGTCGGTGTGAGAGGATTTGAACCTCCGACCCCTTCGTCCCGAACGAAGTGCGCTACCGGGCTGCGCTACACACCGAGTCAATTAATACTACAAAAATAACAACAATCATATTACGAAAAAAGTAATATTTAACCATCATAGACTTTTTTATTTTTAAAATCGAGTAAAAAGTCTATTTTTGGTGTTTTGCAAATTTAACAAACATTACAAGGTAACAACATATATGCAAGTAGCGGAGAAAATAATCATTCTTGATTTCGGTTCGCAATATACACAACTTATCGCTCGCAAGGTTCGCGAACTCGGAGTCTATTGCGAGATACATCCATATTCAATAACTTACGATGATTTGCTTGGACTTAAACCCGCGGGTCTGATATTGTCAGGTGGTCCTTCAAGTGTTTATGCCGAAGATGCTCCGATACCATCTTTTAACGTTTTCGAGCTTGGAATTCCCGTTCTCGGAATTTGCTACGGCTTGCAACTAACGGCATACCAGCTTGGTGGCGAGGTTGATAAAGCCGCAAAACGTGAATACGGTAGAGCAGTACTACGAATTGACTCTTTCGATGACCTCTTCTATTTTGTAAATCCTGCTACTACTGTCTGGATGTCTCATGGTGATGCTCTAACGATACCACCTCAAGATTTTGAAATCATTGCTCATTCCGAAAATTCCCCCGTATGTGCGGTTCGTTCGCCCGATAAAAGAATTTTTGGCGTTCAGTTCCATCCCGAAGTACATCATTCCGAGCAAGGAAACTTAATACTCGGAAATTTTCTCCGTAAAATTTGCAAAATACAAACTGTGTGGTCGCCGACATCATTTATTGAGCAAGCACTTGC
The DNA here is from genome assembly GCA_964637845.1 of uncultured Hyphomicrobiales bacterium. Taxonomy (GTDB): domain Bacteria; phylum Bacteroidota; class Ignavibacteria; order Kapaibacteriales; family UBA2268; genus PGYU01. The sequence goes on from CAZWXI010000037.1 coordinate 9,957, forward strand.
AGATATTCGCAAAAAAGTCGGAAATGACGGTGTTATTTGTGCGTTAAGTGGTGGTGTTGACTCGACTGTGCTTGCTGTTCTGCTCCATAAGGCAATAGGCGACCAACTCCATTGCATCCACGTTGATTCAGGGCTTATGAGAAAAAACGAAAGTCAACGAATATACGAACTCTTCAAACACTATTTCGATATTTCCGTTGATATTGTTAATGCCGAAGAACTTTTTCTAAACGCTCTTAGCGGCATCAGCGACCCCGAGGAAAAGCGCAAAATCATCGGCAATAAATTCATCGAAGTTTTCGAATCCGAAGCAGTCAAGTTCAATGACGCAAAATGGCTCGCCCAAGGTACACTATATCCAGACGTAATCGAATCGATATCAGTCAAAGGCCCATCAGCAACTATCAAATCCCACCACAACGTCGGTGGACTACCCGAAAAAATGAACATCAAAATAATCGAACCCTTTCGCGAATTGTTCAAAGACGAAGTCCGAGCAGTAGGCAGAGAGCTTGGCGTGCCCGATTGGTTTGTCAAGCGTCACCCTTTTCCCGGGCCGGGTCTTGGCATTCGAATATTAGGCGAAATCAACAAGGAACGCATCGAAGTGCTCCAAAAGGCGGACGATATTTATCTCGAGGAAATTCGTAACGCAGGGCTTTACGACGAAATTTGGCAGGCATTCACAGTGCTTTTACCCGTAAAATCGGTCGGCGTGATGGGTGACGAAAGGACCTACGAAAATACTGCCGTTCTGCGAGCAGTGACAAGTGTTGACGGCATGACGGCCGACTGGTATCCCATGCCATACGATGTATTAGCCCGAATGAGCAACCGCATCATCAACGAAGTACGCGGTATCAATCGCGTCGTTTACGACATCACCAGCAAACCACCAGGCACCATAGAGTGGGAGTAATTACATTTATCAAACTAAACAATTAATGAATAATGACAAAAACTGAGATATTAGATTTAATAAGTGATTTTTTCACTCGTGAGACTATTCCTTTTGATACTGTAAATGAGCAACAATACTCATTCGACCCAATTAAGGATTATATTAAAGCACTTAAAGCTAAAGTCAAACCAGAAACTGCCACGAGTATGCTTTTAATATCATTATTCAGGGATTTATTTAAAGGCGAAGTAACTCCCGAAGTAAATATTGAGGGCAGTTTTATTGACTTTATACTACGTGATGCCGGCAACGGTAACCCAATTTGCATTGAATTAAAACCACTTTTTGTTTATACGGATTCCAAAAATGCTCTTACACGTTGGAAATTCAATTATCATGAACATCAGAAACAAATACAAACATATCTCAGTAAGCGAAATGTCGAGTATGTAATTCTAACGAACGTCGAGCAAGCTTATATCTTTAACAGAAGTGCTCTGATTAAATACGAGCCTTTTTCGAGCATTAATTTTGTTGATTTATTCAGAGACTATCTTAATACCGGAAATTTGTGGGATGTCATAAAGCGGTACGAAGATGATGCTGTTGTGCGCGACCTTGATTATGAATTTTTCAATGATTTAAAGAAATGGTACAACGAATTTGCAAATGTTCAGTTTATTAAAAATCAAAAATTCTCGCGAGAAGAAATTGTTGTGCTTTTCCTTAACAAATTCATTTTTATTAAAACACTTGAAGATTATGGATTAATACCATATCGCTTTATCCAAACTGAGTTCGAAAATACTCTGAAAAAATGGGAAGTAAAAGGCAATGAACACGTATTTGCAGATTTTTTCTACACAATTGAGAAATTCTTCCAAAACTTTTATGATACAGAGCTTTTCGACTATTATTTTTGGGATTACATTGACAAAAACAAGGCAAATTTGAATCATTTTAGAAAAGTTTTCGAACTCATTATCGGACTTGATAATTGGTCGAATACTTTTGGAAAGGGATTAGTTCACTACAATTATCGTAAAATTAACGAAGATATTTTCGGCAAGGCTTACGAAACATGGATTGCCGAAAATCGAAAAGACGAAGGCATTTATTATACACCTGCTTCGATAACCTATTACATGGCTGACCTTATAGTTGATGCTTTATTCGAGCAACCCGTAAATGAACTGATTGATGAATTGAAAAAGAGTGACTTAAATATCCAAAAAGTAAAAAAACTCACAGAAAAAATCATTTCAATAAAAATTATTGACAGTACATCCGGAAGCGGCAGTTTTCTGATTAAAGTTCTTAGAAGGATTCATTACCATTACGAAAAACTCAAGAAATCGACTGATTGGGCTAATGATTTAGTATCTCATTCTCTTCATTTTACTCCCGATAACGTCAAATTTGTTGATGAATTTAGACAAAATATGGATTTGGCAAAGGGTAGTGCATTGAATTTAATTTCAAAAATAATTATCAGGCATATTTATGGTGCCGATAAGGACGAAAGAGCCATTGATACTGCTAAAACAAATATATGGAAAGAAGCTGTCAAACTTAATCCCCAAATTTATAACTCCAGATATTTACAAGAGGATAAGGAGCATATTCTGCCCAATCTCGAGTTAAATTTCATCAAAGGCGATTCACTATCCGACTTATCTTTTGAAGAGCAAATCGAGTTCATTGCCGGCAATTTCCAAAATGAAATCGCCGAATTACAGGCTTTACGCAATAGCTATTTATCCGATGTGTTCAAGCCCGCAATACTTGATAAAGCCAAGACAATCAAACAAATGATAAGAGAGAAATTATCCGAGAATTGCGCATTCAAAGACGCTTTATTTTTCCCGCTCGAATTTTTCTACTGTTTCTTTGCCGAAGACGGTACTGCTTTACCTATGGAGCAACGCGGGTTTGACGGTATAATCAGCAACCCGCCGTGGGAAGCTATCAAACCCGTAAAAAAAGAATTTGCAAAGCAAGGCAAATACGAAATGAATGTTTTGCAGTTCAATAAATGGTTCGAAAGTCAATTAAAATTTAATGAGACATTCCGCAATGACTGGCTCGCTTACACCGACAATTATAAAAAATATTCTCAGTATTTATATTCTAAATACAGTCACCAAAGCTCAGGTGACCCCAACTTCTATAAATTTTTCATGGAGCGTGACTTCCAAATAATCAAAAATGATGCTTTTTACTGCCTGTTGGTGCCATCGGGTTTCCAAACTGACGAGGGCGCAAATTTACTTCGGAAGTTATTAATCGAAGATTATACTTTGATTGAACTGTCTTCTTTCGAAAATAGGGGATATTATTATAACGACGAAAACACAAAAACAAAACTCTTTCCCGATGTTGACAATAGGTTCAAATTCTCTGTTGTTTTTGCACGCAAATCCCGCCCCGAAACAAGCAATTATAAGTTTAGAGCGAAATTCTATCTGCATGACCCCGCAGATTTGAATAATGATAATTTCATTCTATACGATATCGAAAAAATCAAACAATTTTCTCCGAATAATTTATCCATAATGGAATTTAAATCCGATTACGACTACGAGATTTGCAGCAAAATCAGAGACGGCAAAAGTATATTAGCTGAATCGGGCATTAAGTTGAGAAGAGAATTTGATATGACAAATGACAGCCGTCTTTTCAAGACCATCAATGACTTACAGCGTGACAAAGGCAAACCCCATTTGCGTTTATACGAAGGCAAAATGATTCATCAGTATAATGCACATTTTTCGCAGCCGCGATATTTCATTGATGAAGCAGAGGGGCGCGAAATTTTGCTGAGAAAAGTTATGCACAGAATAAAATCCGAAAGTAAACTCAGTTCTGATGGTCTTAAAGCACTCGAAAACTTAGATGATTTGATACTTGACTACCAAACCTACAGACTTGTTTACAGAGCCATTGGAAGCTCCACCAATGAGCGCACTCTTATCAGCACTATTGTACCCAAAAATGTTGTTATTGGTCATTCAATGAATCATGTAGTCAATGTAGATTATTCATTAAAAAGTAATTATATCTATTCGAGTGTTTTGAACTATAGTGAATTAATTTATTTCATGACATTACTTAATTCGTTGACTTTGAATTATTATATACGTAATAAAATATCTGCCAACTTGACAATGAATTTCATATACGAGTTACCTTTCGCCGAAGCAGATGCAGAAACTAAAAGGCGGCTAATCGAGCTCGGATTTAATTTGCTGTATTTGACAAGTAATAAGTCGGAATTTGAAGAACTTCGCACCGAGCTTGGCTTAGGTATTCCTGATGTTAAAGATAAGGCAAAAATAAGAGCAGAAATAGAAACCATCATCGCTCGTGATTTATACGGATTATCACTTGAGGAGTGGAAGCATATAACATCGACATTCACTTATGGCGAAGGAAGCGATACAAAAGCCGAAATGGACGATTTCATAGAGGCGTCATTTGATAGTTGGTACTAAAAAACTCTCACAGCCTCTTTCGGGACTGATAGTTTCTATGGTGTTTGTGTGTTTGGAAGTTTTATCTTTCGTACCCGTAGTTTAAGCAGTGATTATCATAGTCACCCAATTATTGTAGTCCATGCAATTTTTTTCTTGTTCGATTTCTGTGTAATTTTGATGTTTGTCGAAATTGAAATTCGGAATGTTTGGACAACTTAAGAGATTAGGCAAGGAAACGATGATTTACGGGCTCTCGACGATAATCGGGCGTTTCCTGACGTTCATGCTTACCCCTGTTTATACCAACTATCTCGACCCGGTCGAGTATGATTTTGTCATCTATACTTACTCAATCATCGCCTTCGTGAATATTCTCTACTCCTTCGGACTTGAGTCCTCATTTTTTCGCTTCTTCAAGGATGGAGCGAAATCGGGTAGCGAGAAAGTTTTCACTCATTCTTGGTCAATGGTACAAATTATTAGTATTATTGGCACCATACTCATTTACATGCAATCAGATATTTTCGGTGCCTATATAGCGAGCGGTGAGCTATATAGTCCGGGCTTTTTAATCAGGATTGCTGTGTTCATACCTTTTTTCGATGCTTTAATTCTCATCCCGTACGCTTATCTTAGAATGACGAATAAAGCAATGAAATTCGCTCTCACAAAGTTTGCTTTAATTGTCATCGCTGTGGCATTAAATTTCAAATTTGTCGTATTTGACGGTATGGGGGCTTTGGGAGTATTCTATGCACAGTTAGCCTCATCAATAATCGGTTTCCTGATTTTTATACCACTCATTTTAAAAAATACGTTGCTCCAATTTGACCTGAAATTATTCACCCAGATGATGAAATTCGGTTTACCCACTTTGCCTGCTAATTTTTCTGCCATTGTTTTGCAAGTAGCCGACCGCCCGATTATAAAAATGCTAAACGATTCGCCGGAATTTTTGACTACTTACCAAACCAATCATAGGCTTGGTATTCCGATGATGCTCTTTGTAACTATTTTCGAATATGCCTGGAAGCCGTTTTATCTTAGTAATTATACAGAAAAGAACGCCAAGGAAATGTATGCGAGAATATTTACGTATTTTACTCTGACTTCTTCCTTAATATTTCTAATTGTGTCGTTTTTCTTGGAATATGTTGTTGCAATGCCCGGAATCGGTGGCAAATTAATCAATCCGATTTACTGGAATGGTCTCGGAATTGTCCCAATAATTTTGGGAGCCTACTATTTCAACGGAGTATTCACTAATTTTAATGCAGGCATTTTGATTGAAAAGAAAACCCAATATTTACCTTTAGCAATTGGTATTGCCGCAATTGTAAATATTATTCTTAACTTCGTTTTGATACCATATTTCGATTTATTTGGTGCGGCATTTGCTCAATTTGGTGGCTATCTGATTAGTGCTATAGTTATTTATTTCTTTTCGCAAAAATATTATAGAATTAGCTACGAGTGGCTCAGGGTTATAACGATAATAATCATAACTTTATTTATATATTATGTTTTTTGTCACCTTTTTGTATTTTCTGATGTTTTTTCAAATATTTTATTCCGAATATCCGGATTATTCGTCTATGTAAGTTTATTACATTTATTTAAATTTTTCAGAAATGAGGAGTTGGGATTAGTCCAGAGATTATTCAAGCGTAATGAAAAATAGTATAGAAATAATGGCTCCCGTTGGTTCATTTGAATCATTGTCCGCCGCGATTCAAGCATGTGCTGATTCCGTTTATTTCGGAATTGATAAATTAAACATGCGTTCTCGCTCTTCGGTTAATTTCAATTTTGAAGACTTGAAAGAAATTAAAGATAGATGCTCACAGCATAGAATCAAGACCTATCTTACGGTAAATACTGAGATTTACAGCAATGATATACCGTTGATGCAAGAAATTGTTAATCAGGCGAAACGACATGACGTTGATGCCGTCATTGCATCTGATATTGCCGTAATTCAATATGCAAATTCGATCGGGCAAAGAGTACATATTTCAACCCAGCTTAATGTAGCTAATTATCCAGCAGTTGAGTTCTGGTCAAAGTATGCAGACGTTATGGTTTTAGCTCGTGAGCTAAGCCTAAATCAAGTAGAAGAAATAGTAAAACAAATAGAATACAACGACTTACGAGGTCCATCCGGAGAAAAGATTAAAATCGAAATATTTGCTCACGGTGCTTTATGTATGGCAGTTTCAGGGAAATGCTATCTCAGTCTTCATGAGTTCAATAAATCCGCAAATAGAGGAGAGTGCTACCAAACCTGCCGTCGTGGCTATTTAGTGAGAGATATTGAAACAGGCTATGAATTGGAAATTGACAATCAATACATTATGTCGCCCAAAGACCTAAAAACAATTCATTTTCTTGACAGAATTATTGATGCGGGTGTAAGTGTCTTAAAAGTTGAAGGTCGCGGTAGAGCGGCAGACTATGTCAAAACTGTTACCGAATGCTACAAAGAAGCTGTTTCAGCAATCTCGGATGGAACGTACGGTTCCCATAAAATTCACCTATGGGAAGAACGCTTATCTCGAGTGTTTAACAGAGGCTTTTGGGATGGATACTATCTTGGGCAACGGCTTGGTGAATGGTCCGGTAAGTACGGCTCACAAGCTGCCTTGAAAAAAATATTCATAGGCGACGTTACAAATCATTTCACCCGAATTGGAGTAACTGAATTTCGCATATTGACAGGCGAACTGTCCAAAGGTGATATGATAATGATTACCGGTCCCTCCACTGGTGTATGGGAAGGAAATATAGATGAGATGCGAGATTCAGCAGGTATCGTTGAATTTGCCAGCAAAGGCATGATAATCGCAATTAAAACTAATCAACGCTTCAGAACATCGGATAAATTATACAAGATAGTCCCTGCAGAATATCAATAAATGACTGGTGTTACTGAACTTATTGCTAAATAGGAATTATATGTCTTGTATATTTTAAACCTACCGTCCTCGAGTGTAGCATCAATAACTATTCTTAAAGTATCTTTTTCAGCAAGATAAGCAAATGTCCCCTTGTAAATCCATGGTTTGGATTGCGATTTCTCACTGACAAGTATCCCTGATACCGGTTGTATTGAGTATAGTCGTCCGTATCTTCGGTAATTTGAATCTTGTGCGCCTAAGTATCTTGCTAATGTGTATTCTTTCTTGTAATCTTTCGATGTGAACTGTTCATAAGCCGCTTCGAATTCGCCACGGGAAATCAATCGGCTGTACGGTTCAATTAATTCATCCATCAATTTTGGTGTTACCACATCTTCTGTCCTCCGAAAATTTTGATATGCGATAACACTCATGATTATTACTGCAATCAAGACTAAAAAAACCGGTGTATAAGCTTTAAATTTCGTCTGCATTGTGTCACTAAAATTAATAAAATATAATAGTAGGACAATTATCCGCATCGAATATTGTAACGATTTAGTTAATAAAATAACAAAATATTCACATAAAAAAACATCGAAATCACAATAAATCATTGTTTATCTCATCGCTTTTCCTTAGTTTTGTGTTTGTGATTTTTATGAAAAAAATATAATTTAATTTTAAGAGGATTCTATGGCAATTGAAGAAAAAATCAAGGAATTAATGTCACTTAGAGAGAAAGCTCGACTTGGAGGCGGTGAAAAAAGGATTGAAACTCAACATAAGAAAGGCAAATACACTGCTCGCGAGAGAATTGACAAGCTCCTTGATGAAGGCAGTTTTGAAGAGTTTGACATGTTTGTTACAAGCAGAGCAACTGATTTCGGCAATGATTCAGAGGAGTATTTATCAGATGGCGTTGTGACCGGATATGGCACGATCGACGGTAGATTGGTATTCGTGTTTTCGCAAGACTTTACAATTTTTGGAGGCTCATTATCTGAGATGTTTGCTCAGAAAATTTGCAAGGTAATGGATAAGGCAATGAAAGTAGGCGCTCCCGTAATTGGAATAAATGATTCTGGAGGTGCACGTATTCAAGAAGGTGTGAAAAGTTTGGGCGGATATGCAGATATCTTCCAACGCAATATCATGGCTTCCGGTGTAGTACCTCAAATATCAGCTATTTTCGGTCCATGTGCCGGTGGTGCTGTTTATTCGCCTGCTTTGACCGATATTACCATAATGAGCAAAGGTACGAGCTACATGTTCGTGACTGGTCCAAAGGTAGTGAAAACAGTGACAAATGAGGATGTAACTGTCGAGGAACTCGGAGGTGCTCAGGTTCACGGCACAAAATCTGGTGTAACACATTTTGTTGCCGATAGCGAAGATGAAGGTATTTTACTGATTCGTAAAATATTGAGTTATCTCCCCCAAAATAATCACGAAGACCCGCCGATTTATGTAAATACTGACCCTATAGATAGATTGGAAGATAGCTTAAATTACATCGTTCCCCAAAATCCCAACAAACCATATGACGTAAAGGACGTCATCCATGCTGTTGTAGATGAAGAGGAATTCTTAGAAATACAGCGTCACTATGCACAAAATATCGTAATCGGTTTTGCTAAGATGAACGGAATGCCAATTGGCATAGTTGCCAATCAACCTAACTACCTCGCCGGTGTTCTTGATATAAATTCTTCCCGGAAAGCCGCTCGTTTTGTAAGATTTTGCGATGCATTCAATATTCCTATCCTTACTTTTGTGGACGTCCCCGGATTTCTGCCCGGTACGGCTCAGGAATACGGTGGTATTATCATCCACGGTGCAAAACTATTGTTTGCATATGGAGAAGCAACCGTGCCCAAAGTCACCGTTATTTTGCGCAAAGCATACGGTGGAGCATACGACGTAATGAGTTCCAAACACCTTCGCGGCGATATCAACTACGCTTGGCCCACAGCAGAAATTGCAGTAATGGGGCCTAAAGGTGCAATCGAAGTGCTTTATCAAAAAGAGCTTTCGACCATCGAAAATCCTGATGAAAAAGCTAAATTTTTTACCGAAAAAGAACTGGAATATAGTGATAAATTCGCCAATCCTTACGTTGCGGCTAAACTTGGATACATTGATGACATTATCGAACCACGAAATACCAGATTCCGCGTTATAAGAGCGTTCCAGATGCTTGCTTCGAAAAAGGATACTAACCCGCTCAAAAAGCATGATAATATTCCGTTGTAATTCGAGGGTGATATAATATGAAATCAGATATTATTAATATATTCGACGGGTTCTTGATGCAATCAACGCCCGACCCAATTATCCGATTGCAGTTCGACTTGCAAAACCAATGGATGGGTGATGCTACTTCGATGGCTATTGTGGGTATGTTTGTGGTTTTTTCTTCGCTAATTATTCTGGCTATAATAATTTCTAATACTTCGAAATTATTAACATACAAGCAAAAGAAAAGACTCAAAGAAAAGGGTATCGATACAGTCGAAAACAAAGATATCGCCATTTCAGGCGAAATTAATGCCGCTATAGCATTAGCTTTAAGCATGTACTTTGCAGAAATTCACGACGACGAAACAACAATCCTGACAATTAAACGAGCCCCGAGACCATATTCCCCTTGGAGTTCCAAAATATATAGTTTAAGAGATATTTTCAAAAATTACCGGATTTGATTATTATGAAAAAATTTGAATTTTCTATACACGAAAATAAATACAGTGTTAAAATTATTAATATTGAGGACAACGTTGCTGAAATTGATATTAATGGTACTATTTATAAAGTTGATATCCATACACAAAAACAAATAACCAAAACGCCTAAATTAACACGTACAACCGCACCTCCTAATTATGATCCGGGGCAAAGGACCAACAAGCCTACAGATAAAAAAGGTGTCGGCACCATCAAGTCACCATTACCGGGTACTATTCTTGAAATAAAGAAAAAAATAGGCGATAAAGTATCCGTTGGCGATACGATTTTAGTTATGGAAGCGATGAAAATGGAAAATGATATCAAAGCCGACTGTAACGGTGTCATTACGGCAATAAAGGTCAATATCAACGATGCCATACTCGAAGGCGATATTCTTGTCGAAATCGGGAGCGGTGAATAATGGAAGGGGTATTGCATTTCCTCGAACTTTCGGGTTTCGCCAACGTTACCTGGGGGCATCTGATTATGATAACAGTCGGATTGATTTTCATCTATTTGGCAATTACTAAAGACTACGAGCCGCTTTTATTGGTTCCTATCGGATTTGGCATACTTATAGGCAACATTCCATTTCTTGAGAATGTTGGAATGCAAATTGGCATATACGAAGAGGGCAGCGTGATGAATTTCTTATACTTTGGTGTATTGACAGGGATTTACCCATCATTGATATTTCTGGGAATTGGAGCAATGACGGACTTTTCCACCCTGCTTGCCAACCCACGTCTTATGCTATTGGGTGCCGCCGCTCAAATCGGAATATTTCTTACGTTTCTTGCGGCTCTTGCTTTGGGTTTTAATCTCAATCAAGCCGCATCTATCGGTATTATCGGTGGGGCAGACGGTCCGACTGCGATTTTCCTTTCCTCACGATTGGCTCCTGAACTGATTGGTGCTATTGCGATTGCCGCATATTCATATATGGCGCTTGTGCCCGTTATTCAGCCGCCGGTAATTAAACTGCTTACCACAAAAGCCGAACGGCAAATCAAAATGAAGCCGCCTCGTGCTGTTTCCAAGACTGAAAAAATGATATTTCCGGTTGTTGGTCTTCTGCTTACGACGTTCATTTCGCCTGGGGCATTGCCGTTATTGGGGATGCTGTTTTTCGGCAACTTACTCAAAGAGTCGGGTGTTACAAAGCGCCTTGCCGACACCGCAAGTAAGCAACTAATTGACATTGTCACAATCATTTTGGGGGTTACTGTGGGCGCTTCCACTCAGGCGACTACATTTCTAACTCCACAATCGGTATTTATTTTCATACTCGGTGCGATTTCCTTTATGGTGGCTACTGCGGGCGGTGTGCTGTTCGCCAAGTTCATGAATTTATTTCTCAAAGACGACAATAAGCTCAATCCTATGATTGGTGCCGCCGGTGTATCGGCAGTGCCGGATAGTGCCCGCGTTGTTCATCAGCTCGGACTCAAAGAGGACAAATCCAACTATCTGCTGATGCACGCAATGGCTCCAAACGTCTCCGGAGTTATCGGCTCGGCGGTTGCTGCTGGTATATTACTCAGCTATCTGATGAAAATTAATTGGTCGTTTTAAGAAAAATAATTTTATTATATCAAGCTGTCCGTAAGGGCAGCTTTTTTTGTAATTCATGCAGTTTTGTTATTAGTGATGGAAACATTCCGCGGCATTGCATCATAAGTAATACCATCTATCATCCTTCCACTTTTCTTTTTGTTTGTACCGCCCCATTGCTTAAAATAGAACGCTACACCATAATTTTCGCATTGTTGCTTTATGTCAAGAACCCAACTTTTATCCATTGGTCGAGGAGTACGACCGCTTTCACCTCCTACAATAACCCAATCAATACCGCTTAATCCCACATTTGGTATTGGACTAATCAAAGGTTCACAGGACAGAAATTTCACATGTGCTCCTGTTCTTCTTAATAAATCAATCCTTTTTGTCACCTTTGAGTTTTCCACAGTCACACCCATCCATAAATTGTCTGACCAGTCCAATAAACCATCGTTATCATATTTATTGAGTATGTCAGCACGCTTGGTTAGGACTTGGAAAATATGCTGCGGATTTTCTTTTATTACTTTGAAAATACTTTGGATAAAGTCAATAGGTACGTCTTTGTGAAAAATGTCGCTCATCGAATTGACAAATACCACTCTGGGCTTTTTCCATGTATATGGCTCAGTTAGCGTTTCTCTGTGCAAAGTAAGTTTAAATCCATTTGCATACTTTTCCTGTCCCATTGCTTGCAAACGCCTTGCCATTACTTCAGCATAGCAAAACCTACAACCTGATGAGATTTTTGTGCAACCCGTTATAGGGTTCCACGTACTCTCTGTCCATTCTATTCTTGATTTTGACATTATGACAACTTTATAATATCTTTAGCAATTTTTAGTGCAGTTGAATTATTCGATGCAAAAACAAAGTGATAAATTGGTACCCCACGAGAATTTTCTAATACCAATGGCTTATCAGTAACAAATTTCCAAATTTGACCAAGTCTTTGTATGTACAAGTCAGCTATGCGTTCAATGGGTTTAGAAATTTTTGTAATCACTTCTTCTTTGCCAAATATGGTTGATACTGTGTTCTCTCTATAAAAATGTGCTTTAATCTCATTTTCATTTAATCCGAAAAATAATTTCAATTTATCTGTGTATTCCAACTTTCCATTTCTATCTAATAATCTATTTACGATAACACCTGTTGGAATTAATATCCATAAATCCGTTCTTGTGCCTTGAAGATTTTCAATGGAATTCCAATTAATTTGCATTCCAAATGGGTCAAGAAAAATTAGAGCAGCATAAGTATTAGGCTTATCTTTCATTATTTGAGCAAGACTATCTAAATTTTCATTACATTCTCCATATCGAAATATCAATGTAATATTTTTTCTTCCCCATAATGTGAAATTTTTTGCTTTAGGTTTTCTAATGATACCTTATTATTATCTATAAAATAATAAAAATCAAATGCAAGATTATTAGGTAATGTCAAAACTCTTTCAGCAGCACCTTTATAGCCTGCTTCTTCTTCGTTAGTAAACAAGAGTGATTCATATAATTTAGTTTGGGAAATGCTTCTATCACCGCTACCTGCAAAACCATCGAAATAAATTGTTTTCCAATGCTTATTTTTACTCATGATCTTAAGATAAGCACTTACATACTTCGAAAATGCGTTCAACTTTCTGATTGTCCAATTACCACCCCAGTCATCACTAAGAGGTTCACCCAAAATTTTGTTATTCCATGTCATATAAAAATGTCCCTATATTTCTTTTACAAAATTAACATTTTTCACGTAATAATATGTCATTTTCCCCAGCCCCTTCAAATATAATTATCACAAGGCACAACTCCATCATTTCCTCCCATCCATATTCACCATTCCGCTATTTATACGACGTATGGCTTAATATCAGCACTCCTAATTTTATCAAATGTGCTTGTTCCGGAAAAGGATTGATTCCTGTATCCGACAGATAATCATACGTAAGCCCTATTCTGAATTCTGCTTTTCCTCGGATTGCTATTCCTGTGGCTATACCGAAATTCAGGTCTGCTTTTTGATATTGCTTGAAACGTTCAAAAAAATCATCATTCTCGCTGTAAAAATTGAGGAGCGAATATGAACACATGTAATAATTCCAATAGCTGTGGCTTAACTGTTTAGTAAAATTAAAGTTGAAACCAATAGAGCCGATTAGTTGTTCCCAGTTGGGTTTGGCTTCCAACCAACTCTTAGGGTAACGGTTGTCAAGTCTGATTGTATATAATTCTCCTCTTATGGCAAACAAAGCATTTTCGCTTTCCTGAAACAAGTTAAGCGGGAATAGATATTTTCCCTGAATACTACCGAAAATCAGCGCACGCTCTTTGCCGTAATGATAGTTGTCAACATCATGCTTGCATCGGTGCATATACGCTAACTGCCAAAAATTTTTTCCGATTTTTTGAGTATAAACGAATCCTTCTTCCCAGAAAATTGACCTTGGTTTGAAACTAATATCATTGTCGGAATTTGCGATAAACTCAATATTTGCTACAAATGATAAACTTGACCTATTGCCCGTGCGGAAAAACTCCACAAAAGTACCGAGTTTTTGGTTCCACGCATGTTCAAAATCGCGTTTTATGCCATATCCCGCAAATTCACCGTAGCCACCGAACGAATGTATATATGCAGTACTATCTGCCGGCAAGTTCTCGGCTGTATTAAACAGTGGGTTGAACACTACAAATCTGTCCGGCATTCTCTGTGCTGAGAGCGGTGCAAAGTGCAGACAAATAAATATCAAACATAAGATAACATGCATTTGTAATAAGTGTTTTGTACTTTAACATTGCCATAAAGTTGGCATGTAAATATATATATCTAAAAAAATATACGATAAAGTTTAGAATTAATTTTCTTACCCCCATTACACCGTCTCGTCCACGGCTTTTGAGCTCTTCGGGCGTAAAGCAAGATAGGTTTTGTGGTAACAAATCAATAATTCTCTAAACACAAAGCATATAGTGAAATTGTTGAGCAAATTTATATTTGCGCAGCAAAAAACAAAAAGCACTCATTAAATCAGTGCTTTAAGCGATTATAGTTTATTTTGCACGCCCTAGAGGAGTCGAACCTCTAACCTTCTGATCCGTAGTCAGATACTCTATCCAATTGAGCTAAGGGCGCAGAGCATTATTCGAATACTTTTAACTTGCTTACAAATTTCGCTAATTTCGATTTTTTGTTTGCGGCATTATTCTTATGTATGATGCCTTTCGCGGCTACCCTGTCCAAAATCTTTGATGCATTTTGTAATTTTACAACCGCATCTTCGAAAACAGTTGCCTCACGAACGGCTCTGATAGCAAACTTTGCCGCTTTTTTATATTGCCTGTTGTACAATCTCAACTTTCGAGACTGCCTCATTCTTTTCAATGCTGACTTATGGTGCGCCATTTCAACCTATTTACTATTTACAATTATTTAGAACTACAAAAGTAAAAACGAAAAATGAAATAGACAAATTTAATCATAAAAATTTCTTCTGCCCAATAAATGTTCGTACTATGTGGCATAATATTGCTAAATTTGAGTTTTTGCGAAATGTATTCAGAGTGCAAAAATGTTGAAAGAGTTACTCAAACCTGAAATCAGGGAACTGATAGAAACAAGAAATTGGACTGACCTTAAAATAGTGCTTGCGTCGTGGCCAGCTCCGGAAATAGTCGAACTATTTATGGATATTGGTAAACCCGACCGTGTACTGATTTTTCGTGCTTTACCAAGAGAACTCGCCGCTGAAGTATTTTCACACCTCGACGGGCACCAGAAAGACCAATTTTTGCATGAATTAACCGACCAGGAAACCCGGCAGTTGTTGGCGGATTTGCCCCCTGACGACCGTACTGATTTGCTCGAAGAACTACCTGCAAAGGTAACTACTCGATTGATGAACTTGCTCAGCCCCGAAGATTTGCTCGAAGCTAGACAGTTGCTTGGCTATCCCGAAGACTCGATTGGACGTAGAATGACACCTGATTTCGTAGCCGTACGCTCACATTGGACTATTAAAAAGGCACTTAATCATATACGCAAATTCGGCAAAGACAGCGAAACAATTAACCGAATCTATGTAACTGACCGTTCGGGAAAATTACTCGATGATATTAAGCTCAGAAGTATAATTCTTGCCGACGAAAGTAAATTAGTTTCTGATTTGATGGATTATAATGTAGTATCGCTATCTGCCTTCGATGACCAGGAAAATGCCGTAAAAATATTGGAAAGATATGACCTTACTGCGCTCCCTGTTGTTGACTCACAAGGCGTAATAGTAGGTATAGTGACATTTGATGATATTATGGACATTTCGGAGGAAGAGGTTACCGAGGACTTCCAAAAAATCGGGGGTATCAATCCCGTCGAACAAAGTTATATATCGGCTGGTGTTTTCAAACTTTGGACAAAACGTGCTCCTTGGCTGATTGCGCTGCTATTTGCAAACTTTTTAACAGCACAGGCAATTGCGAGCTATCAAGGTGTGCTTGAGCAGATTATTACTTTATCTATTTTTATGCCTATGCTTATCGGTACTGCAGGCAATTCCGGTACGCAATCCGCAACCTTGATTATTCGCAGTATCGCAGTCGAGGGGCTGTCGTTTTCACATTTGTTCAAAGTGTTTAATAAAGAAGCTATTGTTGGAGTATTACTTGGCATTACTTTGGGCTTAATTGCTTTTATACGTGGATTATTTGTCGAAACGAACAGTTTGAATATTGCCATCGTTGTAGGTCTTTCAATGCTCATGATGGTAATTTGGGCAAATATTGTAGGTAGTATCTTACCTCTGATGATTTCGAAATTTAAGTTAGACCCTGCTGTGATTTCCAGTCCATTTATGACAACCTTTGTTGACTTTACGGGAATTATAATCTATTTCAGTGTGGCTATATATATTTTGGGTTTGCAATTATAGGTTTTAAATATTAAATTATAGGAGTCAATTGGCATGAATTATTCAACTATTCCAGAAATGTTTTACGATGTGTGTCTGAGAAGTCCGCACAATAAAGCAGCTTTTCTTTACAAAACTTCGGGTAAATACAATGAATTGACTTATAGTGAACTGATTGTACGTGTGGAAAAACTCGTTTTGGGATTGCTGGAACTGGGTTTACACAAAGGTGATAGGGTAGGACTTGTCTCCGAGAATCGTATTGAGTGGATTTTGTCTTGTTTTGCCATCAACTTGATTGGAGCGGTTGATGTACCTCTTTTTCCGATTTTATCCGCCAAGCAGGAGGAAGAAATTTTCAACGATTGCGAAGCATCTGCTGTGGTTGTCTCGAATAATTTTCAACTAAGCAAGATTTTACAGTTCAAAGAGCGTGTGAACTCTTTGAGGCATATCATCGTGATGAATGATGAATACGAATCAAAAGAAGTATTTGTTAAGTCGCTGAAAGAATTAGAAGACAGAGGGGGCAATGTAAAAAATGATACCGAGCGAAGAGAACATATATTTCAAAAAATCAGAGCAATAAATCCCGATGACTTATTGACACTTATTTACACCAGCGGCACGACGGGTAAACCCAAAGGTGTCATGTTGTCACACACGAA
>CAZWXI010000038.1:0-25899 GCA_964637845.1 uncultured Hyphomicrobiales bacterium
GATTGGTTTATTTCTATGCAGAAAGGTGACAGCGTGAGTAATTACTTTTATAGTCGAGCTTGTCTTCAAAAGCGAATAGTTCAAAAGTGATTACAAAAATAAATACTAAGAGTGATGATTTTGGGAAAAAAAGTAAAATAAAACGATATCAATTGTTCTTTGTCATCAATAAAATGATATTTTTGTAAAAGAAAAATGTTGAATAATGCAATTAAAAATTGCTATTTTATTAATAATCGGAGTTTAAAATGTTAAGTCACAATTTTTTTGCAGGTCCGGCAGTTCTTCCGGAAATAGTAGTTAAAGAAACAGCAGCCGCTTGTATTGATTTTACAGGTAAAGGTATCGGTATAATGGAAGTAAGTCATCGTTCCAAAGAGTTTGATGCTGTCATCAAAGCCGCTCAGAACGATTGTCTTAAGATTATGGGATTGGACTCACAGGATTATTCGGTACTTTTCCTCGGTGGTGGTGCAAGCACTCAATTTATGATGGTGCCGCAAAATTTCTTAAAAACAAAAGCAGATTATGTTCTTACAGGCGCTTGGGCTGAGAAAGCCTTAAAAGAAGCCAAACTATTTGGCGAAGTAAACGTTGCGGCAAGTTCTAAAGAAACAAATTACAATTACATACCGAAAACCTACGATTTTCATCCTGACTCGGACTATGTTCATATAACTACCAACAATACAATTTTTGGTACTGAATTCAAAAGCGATCCCGATACAGGTAATGTACCTCTCGTAGCAGATATGTCATCGGACTTTTTGGCATTGCGTCGTGATTTCAAAAAGTACAGTTTAATTTATGCAGGAGCACAAAAAAATATTGGTCCATCTGGAGTAACTGTTATTATTCTCAAAAAAGAGTGGCTTGAGCAATCCGGTAAATCTGGTATGCCTACAATGTCAAACTACAAAACTCACGTTAAAGAGGAATCACTGTTCAATACTCCGCCAACGTTGCCGATTTACACTGTCGGTCGTACATTTAAATGGCTCGAAAGCATGGGTGGACTTGAAGCGATGGAGCAACACAACATTAATAAAGCCGGTATGATTTACAACACCATTGATGCTTATAATGATTTTTACAAAGGCACAGTTACTGACCCGATTGACAGATCTTTGATGAATATTACATGGAATTTACCTACGCCCGAATTGGAAGACAAATTTGTAAACGAAGCAAAACAACAAAACATGCTTGGGCTAAAGGGGCACCGTTCAGTAGGAGGCATTAGAGCATCGGTTTACAATGCTTGTCCTTTAGCATCTGTCGAAACTTTAGTTAAATTTATGGAAGAATTTTATAAAAATAATAGAGAATAGAATTCATGTTTTTATAATAACCTTCCGAAAGACAGTTGTTTGCGGTAGTGCTAAAAATGCGGTGCTTCATTGAAAATTTGTGAATAAGACCGACAAATATGGCACTTTAAAATTTTATCTTTGACGAATGACAAAAACAGCAGAACTAATTCCAACAGAACGACAACTTTTATTCAGCCGACTGGCTGACAGGTTGGAAACTGCTTACAATTTGAGCCGGAAAGTTGTGAGTTTTCAGGCAAACAAGGACGAGCCGATTTATCGTTGGTTCAAATACAAAGAAGGTTTTTCATCTACTCTTGTAAAATACTTTTTGACTGAATATTGCCCCAAGCCCGGTAAATTATTAGACCCTTTCGCAGGAGTAGGCACGACACTATTTGCAGGACAAGAACTTGGCTGGCAATCCTATGGAGTTGAGTTACTTCCTGTTGGTGTTTTTGTAATGCAGACAAGAGAAGCGATAAATGATATTGACATTGAAAAGTTAAGGATAACTGTAAAAAATTTGTGGACAGAGTTAGCGAAAATTGAAGAGTATGATAATCACATTAAACATATTTCAATTACAAAAGACGCATTCCCTGACGACACAGAAATTTTATTAAATAAATTTTTGAGCTACTGCTCAAAAATTAAAGACGAAAAAACGCAAACCGTTTTACGGTTTGCTGCTTTTTCCGTTTTGGAAGAAATTAGTTACACCCGAAAAGACGGACAGTATTTGCGTTGGGACTATCGTTGTAAAAGAGATTTATCAGGCAAGCCGTTTGACAAAGGGAAAATCCTAACTTTTGAAGAAGCTTCAAAAAATAAACTTCATCAAATTGTAACCGACCTTTTGCCAAACCAACCAATCAACCTATTTGAACAGTTTAACCACAACGGGAATGGAGTAAAACAAAAACCTGTAAACATCATTGCAGGTTCTTGCTTAGAAGAACTGCCAAAACTTCAAGACAACTTTTTCGATTTCATAATTACATCACCTCCATACTGCAATCGTTACGACTATACAAGAACATATGCCTTGGAATTAATTTTTCTTGGACAAGACAACCACCAAGTTCGTAATCTTCGCAATCTATGCTTTCTTGCACTGTAGAGAACAAAGAAAAACTTGAACATCTGAGCCAGTTTTACGCTTCAATTGGAAGACAAGAAAGTTTTGAAGAAGTAATTGCTGCTTACAACAATTGTGCGGCAATGACCGAAGTAAATACCATTCTTGACGAATTGAATAAGTTGGAAAAACTTAACAACAATAATATTCCGAGAATGGTAAAAAATTATTTCCTGGAATTGTGTTTCGTGATTTACGAAATGGCAAGAATTACTAAAAGTGGCGGTTATTGCGTTATGGTAAACGACAATGTGCGTTATGGTGGAGAAGAAATTCCAGTTGATTTAATCCTATCCGAGTTTGCGGAAAACTTCGGTTACAGTATCAATAAAATTTTTGTTTTACCCAAAGGCAAAGGAAACAGCAGTCAGCAAATGGGCAACTATGGACGAACCGAAGTCCGCAAATGTGTTTACTTATGGCAAAAAAGATAATCGCAAATTCACTCATAAAGTCAGCAGACGATTTAGTTACATCAAGAGAAGAAACCAGAGCCGGTTTCATTGCAATGGCTTTGGAGAAAAACTATATCGCAGTTCCATATATTGAAGAAGCGAAAGCATTGAAAGCACTTGCTTCGCAAGTCAAAAAGCCAAAGGACCTTTTGAGTGTAAAGGATTTGAGGGTTGGTTTGCTAACAGCATCGGGATTATCCGACAAGTCACTCAACTACCTGACTGAAGATGACCGAACACTTGCTATCAAAGGGCTTATTGAAAAATTTCTTGAACCTGCCGGAGAAAGTTTTATTGATGAATTGGTTTACCGCTATTTACTCACAAAGGGCGATGCACTTGGGGGAAAGGCAAGAAACCTTGCAGGTTCTCTTGGAGAAAGAAAGTTTTTGCGTTCACTAATTTCTTTTTTCAATATTACTGGCATCAGATACAGATGGAAAGATAATGATACAAATATTTGGCTTGATAAACCAACTGACATCACCGACATAGAAAAGCGTATCAAAGCAATTTACTGGAAGCGTAAAACAGACCGACTTTTGATTTTGAACATCAATGTTCCGTTGGTAAATAAGAATGTTGACCTTGCCATTTTGCAGGCACAACCTGATGATTTGAAAAACGGAAAGCAATCAATCATTCACCAACCTGACAAATACATTGCATTGGGAGAGTTGAAAGGTGGCATTGACCCTGCAGGTGCGGATGAACACTGGAAAACGGCAAACTCTGCACTGAACAGAATACGCACAAGTTTTGACAAGGAGAAATTGAAACCACAGACTTTTTTCATAGGTGCGCAATTGAAAATGCAATGGCAATTGAAATATTCAAGCAACTGCAAACAGGGACAATGAACAATGCAGCCAATCTTACTCACGACCAACAACTGACAAAAATTTGCGACTGATAATAAACTTATGACGACTGAAAACAGAAGCACTACCGCCAGCAGCAGTTTGCCGTCAGGGCGGGGGCGTGGTAAATTGAACGGTAGTTTTTCAAATCAACTTTTGTGCTTGGGTGGCAGTTTTGTACTTCTAAACCTGCCCGAACGCAAAGCCCGAAAACGTTATAAGCTACCTTGAAAAGATGAAAACAAACAATTAAATCTGATCATGCCTAAAATTGCAACCTATAAATTTCTAACATTTTTCATTTACGCCTATGACGCATTAAATGAGCCTCCACATTTACACGTGGTCAAAGAGAAAGGAAATCGACAACGATCGGCAAAAATTTGGTTAGAATCATTAAAAGCCGAAGAAAAGGGAACGCTATCGGACAAAGAACTGACCGAAGCAATTAAAATAATGAAAAAATATAAAGCTGTACTAACCGACTCGTTTAATAAGGTTAAAATGGGTCAAAAAATCACCACGATAAAATTAAAATAAAATGACAGCAACACTTAAAAATACTCAGATGTGTATCGAAAAAATTAGTTTCGATCTTCCAGGAAAAATTTCAATAAAACTTGAAGATGGACGAATCATTATTGTTCCATTGAAGTATTTTCCTGAACTCTCTAAGTTGCCTGTGGAAAAGAGGAAAAAATACACTATCGTTGACGATAGAACAGTTTTATTCACATATTCTGACTCTGTATATCACTTAGAAGATTTTATTGGGCTTGAGAGTAAGTGGAGAGAAAGATAAATGAAGGCAGCTTATAACACGGGCTTTACGTCAGGCGGGCAAACGTGCAAACTTGGAGTTTTGTACTGCTATTTAATTTCGATGCAGCTGACAGTTTTGTGCTCCGAATTGAAAATCAGCGAAGCTAAACCCGCCACTTCGCCAAGCGTGGCACCATTCTGCGATACTCATACATAATACTCCATATTTTTATATGTTATACGCAATTAATTTGCAAAAATAATATAAACTTCATAATTTTGCATATAATTTGACGCTATTGCGTAAGAAAAAGAATTGGCACCAATTTTAAAACGGCATAAAATGAAAGCAAAATCAATCTTCATAAACCTTCCAATCAAAGACCTTAACAGGACAAGGGACTTTTGGAAAAAACTCGGATTTTCGTTTAACGAACAATTTTCGGACGACAGAACATTGTGCTTAGTTCTCAATGACGGACTGATGTATTCAATGCTTATCACTCGCGAGATGTTCAGCACATTTACAAACAGACCTATTTCAGACGGAACGACAACGCAAGTTTTGACTGCAATCGAAGTGGACAGCAAAGAACAAGTGGACAAAATCGTAAAACTTGCTCTTGAAAACGGAGCAACACGATATAGAGAAAGTGCAGACCACGGCTGGATGTATTACGACTGTTTTGCAGACCTTGACGGACATCAATGGGAAATAATGTTTACTGACCCAACTCAAATACAACAATAAAATTATGACACAAGAAAAGATAACGATTAGAACGACTGTTTCGGCAGATAAACAGAAAGTTTGGGACTATTACACTAAACCCGAACACATAACAAAATGGAATTTTGCAGACCCGAGTTGGCATTGCCCGACAGCCACTAACGATATGAGACTTGGTGGACGATATGTCGCAAGAATGGAAGCCAAAGATGGAAGTTTTGGTTTTGACTTTGATGCTGTTTACACTGAAATTCATTTAGGAGAGAGTTTTACTTATGAATTTGGTGGACGATTTGCAACAGTTGAGTTTAGAGAAACAAATGGGCAAACAGAAGTAACCGTAGCATTTGACCCTGAAACAGAAAATTCAATCGAATTGCAGAGAAACGGTTGGCAAGCAATCTTAGACAACTTTAAAAAATATACAGAAGCAAACTGAAGGAAAACAGAAGCACTACCCCGCCAGCAGCAGTTTGGTGTCAGGCGGGTGACGTGGTAAATTGAACGGTAGTTTTTCAAATCAACTTTTGTGCTTGGGTGGCAGTTTTGTACTCCGAATTGAAAATCAGCGAAGCTAAACACCTCCCGAACGCAAAGCGTGAAAACGTTGTGCGAAAGGCAGGCGATAACTATATGATTAAAATTGTTGAAATCAGCAACAAATTAATTGATAAAGCAGATAAACTTGTATCTAAAGTATTTCCATTTAGAAGTCTATCTGAAAGACTGACACTCTGGGCATTCAAACATCAGAAAAATAAGCTGGTAAAAAGAATAATTAATTTCTTTGGTGTATCTTCGCTTTCTAATTTTTGGGTTGCCATTGATGAAGACGAAAATGTTTATGGAACGATTGGTATTTATACATACTCAAAAGATGATAATGAAGCTATCTGGTTAGCATGGTTTTGTGTTGACCCCGATCAAAGAGGACAAGGTATTGGAAAACGATTGATTGAACATTCAATTAAAATGGCAAAAAGTTATAACAAGAGGTATTTTCGTCTTTATACCTCGAGTGATCCAAATGAAGCAACTGCACAAAATTTATATGAAAAGTATGGTTTTTTAGTCAAAAAAAGAGTAAAGAAGTTATTTTATGAAAAAATATATAGAGAGCTTGTATTATGAATCTCCTGCCCATCGCACAACAGCGCATATATGCTCCGCTCCTAATGGTCGCTTCGGGCTTCGCCACATTTTCACCTTCGCTATCGCTACGGGGAAAACGTCGTATATGTGCGGAACGTTGGTAGCCAATGGTAGGACGACCGAAACGTAACATAAAAAAGAACAGACAATGACATTAAAAGAAGCCGTAATAAAAAGTTTAGAAGACATTGGTAATTTGACGAATTACTCAGAAGTTTTAAATCACATTCTTGCTAGAAAGTATTTTGACTTTGGTGCAGGTAAAACTCCTGGCTCGACAGTTTCGGCTTGTCTTGGCGACTTCATTCGTAACGGTGACACAAGAGTAAAGCGTATTAAACAGGACGCTGGGACTTACTCCTACTACTTGACAAAAAACGAACAAAATATTGGCATTGACATTTTATCAGGGGACACTGAAACGCAAACAACTAAGGTTATTAAGGTTGACAAAACAAAGACCTTTGACGAAAGAGATTTACATAAACTTTTAAGCAGTTACCTAAAAAACACCGACACTTACTCCAAGACAATTTTTCACGAACAATCCAACGGCAAGGACAACAACCAAATTTGGACACACCCCGATATGGTTGGTATTAAATTTCTAAACTTACAGACCAAAGCCATCCAAAACTTTTTAAAATCTATCAATCGTGTGGACACGTTTAAAATGAGTTCATACGAATTGAAAAAGGAAATCAACAGCGATAGCGAACTTAAAAAAGCATTCTTTCAAGCGGTTTCAAATTCAAGTTGGGCAAACTATGGCTACTTGGTTGCCTTTGAGTTTAGCGACAGTTTGTATGAAGAAATGGGACGACTAAACCAATCATTTGGAATTGGAATTATTGAACTCAATGCAAATCCTTACCAAAGCAAAATACTTTTCCCTGCAACATATCGTGACTTGGACTTTAAGACAATTGACAAGCTCTGCAAAATGAATGATAAGTTCAATAAGTTCATTGAGCAGACCGAAAAACTAATGACAGCAAGTGAAAAATATGTTTCGGGTGCAGAGAAAGAGCTTGACGAATTTTGTGACGACTATTTTGCAAACGACACAGAAGTAGAAAAATATTGCAAGGAAAAACATATACCGACAGACCAAGAATGACAAGAAGCACTGGGCACAACAAGGGCTTAGCGAAAGTGGCGGGTGAAGTGGCTAAACCAATCATTCGCCCCACATCAGCGTTTGTATAGGCGGATAGGTACGAAGCCCGCAATAACCAACTTTTCATACACGCAACCGTTGTGGGCACAATAATGTAACAAACAAAATTGTAATTAAGATGATAAACAAACCAATTGATGAATATTCTCTAAGACATTTGTTCTCAACAAATTATTCCAATAGTATTCTTAGAATTGAATACTGGGGACCTGTCGTGAATTCCTCGGGACAAATTGAACCCAGCCCTGATTGTATAGTATTAGATAAGAGAAGAGAGCCTTATCGTTTAAAAAGATGCGAGTTCAAATATATACCAGGATCAATAGATGATTTTAAGCATAATGGAGATTTTGACATTGCCCTAGTTTGGGCTCTTGCTATTCCAAAAGATAAAGATAAAGACCGCCAGTCATTCGCTAACGGGCTAAAAGTACAAAATAACTGCACAGAGCTTATTGTGTTAAGCGAGATGCATGATTTTCGAAATTTGCCAGACTATTCAATACCAGATAGACTAAATTTAGCTCTAATTCAAAGAATGACTGATTTCTTGTTAACAAGAGAACCAGATGTGATGTTTTCGGCATACTTAATTGCAAAAGCTTATCCTAGTAATATAAATTCAGACAGATTGGTAGAGTTACTTGTTGAAAGATTTCTACGAATTCGTGATATGCAACCTAAGGGTCGGGGAAATGCAATTGCCCGGTTTTTACAAATGAAGCCGCCGCTAATTAAATTTTGCTATGGTAGATATTATTGTTGGAATAATGACTTTGAGCCTATGGCATCAATAAATACAATGGAAAGACTTTTTCGTGAGAATTTTAAGATCGATATTCCTAACATTGATTTGCTCGAAAGAATTAGATAAATTACATCTGCCTAACAGCACCTATGCCCACATAGCCTATGAAAGAGCAATTTGAATCACGTACCCCGCAGAAACATTGTACCGTTGGACAGCGACGAAGCAGGCAATACGGCTACTGAGCATAGCTGCAAACCGTCAGACTGTCTAAAAACCCTCCTTCTATCAATTTTATTAACAAGCAAATGGTTAATAACTTATGTAAAATAAGTTTGATTAATTATTTGATATTCATTAGCTTTACTATGTACTTAGACATGTTAGTTATGAAATTTATTTTAGGTAAAAACAGGCAGCAGTAGAAATATCGTATCGTAGTTTAGACGATACCATCGAAAAAGACAATGATGTCAGGCTTATAGACTTATTTGTTGATAGCTTAAAGTTGGAAGATTATGGTTTTGCGATGGAATATGTGGATAATGGTCGCCATGCGTACCATCCTGCCGATTTGCTCAAACTTTTTATTTATGGATATTTGAATAAAATACGTTCATCTCGTGATTTAGAAAAGGAAACAAAGC
Source organism: uncultured Hyphomicrobiales bacterium (assembly GCA_964637845.1). Classification (GTDB taxonomy): domain Bacteria; phylum Bacteroidota; class Ignavibacteria; order Kapaibacteriales; family UBA2268; genus PGYU01. The sequence continues at coordinate 8,989 of CAZWXI010000038.1, forward strand.
GTAATATAGAGGTAGTGTGGTTACTGAAAGGGCTTAGTTGTAATGGCAAACCTACTATTAGAGGTTTAAGGATTACGGTTCAGACCATACTCGAGTTTTTAGCCGCCGGTAACACGAGTTTGGTAAACGTCTTTATTGATAGGCTTGAAGAAATTAATCAGACTATTTGACAGAGCAATTATTTAAATTTTAAACCTTCCGCTAGAAAGTCTCTATCGGAAGGTTTTTTTATAATCATCAAATCATTTTAAGCTCTTTACCAACCTTGATGAAAGCCGCAATAGCTTTATCCAAATGATGTTCTTCGTGAGCCGCAGAGAGTTGCACTCTGATTCTATCTTTACCGCGCGGTACCACAGGGAATGAAAATGCTATAACGTAAATTCCCTCATTGAGCATACGATTTGCAAATTCTACAGCTAAAGCCGAACAGTTATCATATTTGCCGAACATAATCGGGGTTATTGGATGCTCACCGGGGATTATGTCGAAACCTGCTTCGGTCATCTCTTTACGGAAACGTTTTGTGTTTCTTTCAAGTTTATCCCGCAATTCAGTGCTTGCAGTCAATATATCTAAACATTTGATTGTTGCTCCCACAATAGCCGGTGCCAAAGTATTACTGAACAAGTACGGGCGTGCCTTATTCCTCATCCATTCAATAATTTCTTTTCTTCCTGATATACAACCTCCTGATGCACCCCCCAAAGCTTTTCCGAATGTTGTAGTGATAATATCAATTCGTCCCATTACTCCTTTATGCTCATGAGTTCCACGTCCCGTTTTACCCATGAAGCCGGAAGCATGGCATTCATCAACCATGACAAGAGCATTATATTTCTCAGCTAAATCGCAAATTTCATCTAATTTGGCGATATCACCATCCATCGAAAATACACCGTCGGTAGCAATGACCTTGAATCGGCAACCTTTTTCATTAGCTTCTTTGAGACAACGCTCAAGCCCCTTAAGTTCTTTACCTGATGCGGGGTCAAATTCCTCTACGTCTCTCATATCGCTATGTTTGTAAACCCAACGTTGAGCTTTTGATAATCTGATTCCGTCAATTATCGAAGCGTGATTTAAAGCATCAGTTATAATAGCATCCTCAGAGCCAAACAACGGTTCGAACACAGCACCATTTGCATCGAAAGCGGCACAAAACAGTATTGTATCCTCTGTGCCTAAGAATTCAGATACTTTTTGCTCTAGAACTTTATGAACATCCTGAGTACCGCAAATAAATCTTACGGATGATAATCCGAATCCTCTATGGTCAATCATTTCGTGAGCCGCTTTGATTAATTCGGGATGAGAGGACAATCCCAGATAGTTATTAGCGCAAAAGTTTAAGACTTTTTTGCCTCCGACAACAATTTCCGCCGCTTGAGGGCTTTCGATTATTCTTTCAGTTTTATATAGATTTTGTTCTTTAAGGTTTTGTAGTTCTTGGCTCAGAAATTCTTTCATTTTTCCGTACATTATAAAATCCTTATGAAATATTTTTAATAATTATTGTTATAAAATTCTAAAATACGAAAATCTACCATACATTTAGCATATTTTTTGTACTTATGTATTTAAAGAATCCTTGTTTTTTATGATTGTTTCAATAATAATAGGAATAGAAATATGCGTAATACATTCATGATTTATTTACTGCTTTTGTTTGTTATTAGTGGTTGTGGAGATGAGCATATAACCAACAACCACATTGGGTTCAACCGAACTTTTGTCATTATAACTGATTTCGACCGCAGCAGTGAATTAGTAATGAGCATTGAGGGCATAGTACGTAAGGAATTTCCCAATGTTGAATTTGTTTATATTCAATCGAGAAATTTTGATGTGCCACAGGCATCTTTTGTTTTGGAACAAGCTAAACGGAATTATCCGATTAATGCGATTTTTCTGGCTGTAGTTGAGCCGGGAGCAAAGCAAAAAAAGATTGTATTCAATGTAGGTGAACAAACTTTCCTCGTACCTGATAACGGAATTGCATCTCGGATATTTGCTAATTACAATCATGGTGAAATACGATACGTTGACAATATGCTCATGTTTGATGGTAAATATAACTCGATTGACGAAGTTTCGTTTTCGGAAATTTATATGAAAGCATCACGTAACATTTTATCGGGAGCACCTTTGAAATATTTCGGAACAAAATGTTTCACACCGAATAAAATACCCGTTTTTGATGCTTATTTAGATGGTAATACAGTTGTCGGACAGGGTCTCTACGTTGATAACATTGGGAATGTCGGAACTAATATTCCCATTTCACTACTTAATAGCTTCGAAATTGGCTCAATAATTAAGATAGAATCGTCTTCAGGAGCATTTTATGCTAAATGGACCAATTCCTTTGCTGGAGTGCTTCCCGGTGCTAATTTAGCATTGTTGAATTATGATAAACGTTTACTCATTGCTGAAAGTTTCGGAAGTCTATCAGAAAAATATAATTTGTATGCGGGAGATACCATCAAAATCACTCAGGCTCAGATTAAAATTGGTTTACTGAGATTTAATTCATCTGAACTCGTTAATAATATTATTGAAAATACTAAGAAACAACTTTCAAATTTAGGTTTTATTAATGAAAAAACTGTTACTTATATAGAATTAAATGCTGAAGGCGTTACGGAGAGACTTCCGGATTTAGTTTTCCAACTACTGCAATCAAAATGTGACGTCATTGTACCTATCTCTACACCTGCTTCAAAAGCCGCTGTTGAATACGTCCCTAATAGCATTCCTTTAGTTTTTACTTATGTAACCTCTCCTGAGTTCGCAGGAATCTTAAACAAGCGGAGTAAAGTAACAGGGATTTCAGATGCAACTAATTTTGATGATTACCTTGGGTTCGTGAAAGAGCTATTCCCGGAGTTGACTTTAGCGGCTAGATTATATAATCCCCATGAACCAAACTCTGAATTTGCACAACAGAGGCTGACAGCTCTTTCCCGGATTTATGGACTAAATTATTATAGTATCGAAATTACTGACGTAAATGTGGTTGAGCCTGCTGTAGATGAAATTCATAATCAAGGGATTAACACTATTCTCGTTGCAGCAGATAACACATTGAATTTAGGTATGAGTTCTTTAGCTACAAAAGCAAAAAGCTTTGGTATAAGAGTAATAGGAGATTCGCGTGAAAATGTTGAAGATGGAGCACTTGCCAGTGTTTCAGTTGATTATACTCATTTAGCTAAAGAAACTGCCAATTCAGTGTCAGCGGTTTTGCTTGGAGTAAATGCCGATACAATTCCCGTAAAATATTTACCTACTACTCAGATTTTTTTGAATAAAAAAACTGCTCGGTCAATAGGTTTCACATTTTCAGATGAGATAATTTCAAAGGCCTCGCATATTGTGAAGTAATTTATCATTAACAATGAACAAGTTATTTAGGATTACGATTCTGTGGTGTTACCCCTTTTTAAATCACGGGACATAAGAAGGATTTCCCTACCGCTATTTTATCGGCTATAATCTTAGTTCAAGATTTTGAGATTAAACTTTAGTGATTTCGATTTGCCTTAATTCCTCATTCTCCTCATCTAAAGCGAATGAAACCTTATAATTCACTTTTGATAATCTGTTTTCGGCTTTTTCTGCCCATTCAATTAGCTTTATATCATCCGGCGAATGAATACATTCATCAAATCCTATTTCATCCAATTCTTCTACTTTTTTGATTCTATACAAATCAATATGATAAATTGATACTTCAGATTCATTTAAGGTGCAGGTATAACAATTCATTATCGTAAATGTTGGACTTGTAACAATTTGTTCAATTTCCAATTGTTGGCAAATGCCCTTTACAAATTCAGTTTTTCCGGCACCTAATTCTCCATAAAGTGCAATGACATCACCTGGAGTTATACGCTCAGCAAATTTTTTCCCGTAATTAATTGTGTCACGTTCACTTTTAGATATAAATATTTCAGTACTCATTTATCTTGGTGTTAATTGGACTACAGGTACAATCATTTCTTCCATCGAAATGCCTCCGTGCTGGAAACTGTCCCTGTATTTGTTTAAATAATGGTGATAATCTGTAGGATAAACAAAATAATAATCCTCTTTTGCAATGATATTATTCACGGTGATGCCGTGTGCCGGTAATTTGTAATTTTCGGGCTTTGGTACTTGCATCGCATAACGCGGCTCGGCTTTTACATTTTTCCCGAATTTATATCGTAAATTGGTTGATGTGTCACGGTCGCCCAATACTTTTACTCCACGCATGCAGCGAACAGAACCATGGTCAGAAGTGATTATAATCAAAACATCCCTTTGTTGTGATAATGTTTTAAGCATACCGAAAAAGCTCGAATGACGAAACCATGAGCGTGTCAATGAGCGGTAAGCAGATTCATCAGGTGCGATTTCCTTCAAAATAGCATAATCCGAACGTGAATGCGCAATCATATCAACAGCATTCAAGACAATAGTGTTGAGATGATTTTGAGTGTATTGTATAATGTCTCGTTCCACCTTTTGACCGAATTCGGTATCAAAAATCTTGACATATGCAAGTTTGTTCTTTAATTTTATTCGCCTTCGCTCAGCCCATGCTTCCATCAGTTCTTTTTCAAAAGCATTTAATTTATGGTCTTCGCTGTTTGTATCGGAATTCCACCATTGCGGATAATGCTTTTTGATGTCAATCGGAAAGAGTCCCGAGAAAATAGCATTACGGGCAAATTGAGTAGCAGTAGGCAGTATGGCGCAATAGTAATTCGTTTTAAATGTGAAATAGGTTGACAATAATTCCTGCATCACTAACCATTGGTCAAGTCTCAAACAATCAACAACAAACAGGAATACTGATTTTGATTGACCAACTGCAGGCATCAAATATCTATCCAACAAATGGGGTGAAAGCACCGGGTCAGCATGCTCAAATTTGGCATCCAACCAATCAATATAATTATTTTCGATAAATCGCGAAAACTCAGCATTTGCTGTTCTAAATTGGTCTTGTAGTGTTTGTCGTAATGTGGAATTTGGCAACCTGTCTAATTCCATTGACCATTGAACGAGCTTGGCGTAAACTTCGACCCAGTCATTCCATTCCATTGGACCGAGCATTCTGCGGGATATATCATTAAATCCCATTAAGTAATTTTGTGTGAATTTTTCTTCTTCTATGCGTGATGCTTCCAAAAACTTCTTAACAGCAAGTAGAATCTGAGTAGGATTAACGGGTTTTGTTAGGTAATCATCAATTTTGCTACCAATAGCTTCTTCCATAACGCTTTCGGCTTCATTCTTTGTAACCATAACTATTGGTGTTGTCGGGTCTATTTCCTTCAAAATCGGCAAAGTCTCAAGCCCTGATATTCCAACCATTGATTCATCAAGAAAAATTAAGTCGAAATGCTGTTGTTTAAGCATCTCTATGGCATCTTCACCGTTCGTTGAGGTTGAAACATCGTAGCCACGCTGATTGAGCAAAATTATATGCGGACGAAGTAGGTCTATCTCATCGTCTATCCAAAATATTCTACCTTTTGATTTATCCATAGTTCTGCTTCCTTAATAATGAATAGATAAAATAAACAAGTATGTAGCAAAATCCATCGAATAAACCTAATATTGATAAAACCTAAAAGCATGACGGAAAAATCTGAAAATAATTACGATTGACAAATGAAGTCGGTTAAAATAAGTATATATTTGTTTTCGTGACAATACTAGTTTATGTTTGATTAATTCAAATGGAAATATGAACTACCAGAAATTGACCCTCAAAGCACAAGAGGCTCTCCAGACAGCTCAAGAAATTGCTTTGAGTTATAATAATCAATCTATCGAACCGATTCATATTTTGGCTTCACTCGTACAAGATACGAAGGGAATTATTCCCGAGATTATTATGAAAGCTGGAGCAAACATCAATTCAATCAAAATTGTAATTAATGAAAAATTGCAATCCCTGCCCAAAATATCAAATTCATCGCTTGCACAGCAGTACCTTTCTAATTCAAGCAGTGAATTATTTAATTTGGCTACTAAAATCGCATCTAACATGAAAGATGACTATGTCAGCACAGAGCATTTGTTACTTGGTATAGTAGAAACTGATACAGAGATATCCGATATTTTGAAACGCAGTGGGCTCAGTAAAGATATTGTCTTGAAATCGTTACAGTCAATTAGAGGCAAAAATCGGGTGAGTGATCAAAATCCCGAAGATAAATATCAAGCATTGAAGCGCTACGGCAGATTACTTAATGAAGAAGCAATTCAAGGGAAGCTTGACCCGGTAATAGGAAGAGAAAATGAAATACGTAGAGTGCTTCAAGTTTTATCTCGCAAAACGAAGAACAATCCTGTCCTCATTGGTGAGCCTGGGGTGGGGAAAACTGCCATAGTAGAAGGAATTGCCCAGAGAATTATAAATCACGATGTTCCCGACAATTTAAAATCAAAATCAATTGTCATATTGGATATGGGAACATTAGTAGCCGGGACAAGCTTTCGAGGTCAATTTGAAGAGCGACTAAAAGCCGTAATTAAAGAAGTTTCCGATTCGAACGGTGAAATAATCCTCTTTATTGATGAATTGCATACCTTGATTGGTGCTGGGGCAACGTCAGGCAGTATGGATGCGGCAAATATCCTTAAACCTGCCCTTGCTAGAGGTGAACTTCATTGCATCGGTGCAACAACATTCAACGAATATCAAAAGTACATCGAAAAGGATGCGGCCCTTGAACGCAGGTTCCAAAAAGTTATCATCGATGAACCGACTGTTGAAGACACAATTTCAATTCTCAGGGGACTGAAAGAAAAATATGAAGTTCATCACGGTGTAAAAATTACTGACGGTGCCATAATTGCTTCCGCTGAACTTTCGTACAGATATATCTCGGACCGGTTCCTGCCCGATAAAGCAATTGATTTAATTGATGAGGCGGCAAGTAAGCTAAGACTTGAAATTGACTCAATGCCTGAGGAAATTGATTCTATTGAACGCCGCATTCGTCAGCTTGAAATTGAGAGACAGGCTTTAATTCAAGAAATAAATAATTCCAATGGTTGAACTTACTAAAATTGACAGCACACGAATTGTTGTAAATGCTGATGAAATCGAAACAATCGAATCCGCTTTCGATACGACAGTTACCTTGCGATCCGGTCGTAAAATTATTGTACGAGAGAACAAATCCTTGATAATTGAACTTGTGATTTCTTACAAGCGAGAATGCTATAAAGGATTGCTTGCAGATGTTCGTTAGGACAATAATATTTTTAATATTACTCTGGCAACCGTTATTAATATACTCAATATCACTATACGGAGATACAGCACAAATTCGCACACAGGAAAATTTGCTAAGTTATGGTGTCAGTAAATTCATAAACGTCTATAACTTCAACCTACTTTTTGATTACAGGAACGAGAGCAAGCTCGGAATCTTTGATTTTAGTCAAAAATATTACGGGAATGCATCTTTAGAAGGACGAAAAATATTTCAGGATGACCAGAATTTTCGGTTTAGCTATATTGCTCCTGCATATAACGACTTTAGACTAATCTTTAATAATTCTTATCAATTATCTTCTAATCCCGGAAGCATTGAACTAAATGAACTGAAACGTCTGAACGGTCTTATCGGAGTTAGTTACGACTTTGATAGAACAAATTATCTCAGATTATCTTATGGCTTGGAAGACAATTCGCAAGTTGGTGTCAACTCTGACGGAAATCTAATCCAATTTGAGGGGATGTATGCTCGGACTGGTACCGGTTCAGATTTTACAAGTAAACTTAGCGGCGAGTTGCTTGCTCTGAACTACGAACGTAACTTCAACACAATTAATTTTAACTCAAGTTATTTAAAATATTTCTCGGACTTTGATATTATTCGAGCCGATGTAGGAATTGTATATTTATCGCGAGCTAATTTATTGAGGCGTGACTCAACTTACTTATTCCAAAATGATTTGCTCTTCCCGTTTTCGATAGAGGAAAGAGGTTCGATGACATATTTTACTGATTTGGGCATCAATTATCAACTTGGCAAATTCATATTTGGTGGCTTTAAATTTTATTATAACAGAAATTTGGTTGATAAGTTTTTTAAGATTTATGTTCCAAACGACGCAAATACGGCAGTGAAAAGATTGCGAGATATCACATCAGTCAGAATGAGTGGCACAATAGACTACATTACTTCAAGTTTTGTCAGTTCATTTAGTGTAAACTACACATCTGAAAGTGACGAAAATAAGGCAATTAGAACGCGAAATATTGATGACAACAGATTCAGTCAGATGAAAGCCGAAGCATTTCAATTAGACAACATAACAGCAATCACTTTTTTGACCAACCGTTCGGTTTATCAACTAAGTTCAAGAGATACAATAAAAAGTAATCTTATGGTAATGATAACCCGTTACGATACGCCATCTGAATTAAACTATTCCGATAGAGACGAATTTATGACAATATTGTCCACATCCTATTCACGTCGGCTAAATGAATTGTTCTCGGCAGGTGTCAACGCCGAACTCCAAATGAACCATTTAGTATATTTGAAATCTCAAAGAAGCGCATCAAATTATTGGATGAGAATAATTAAACTAAGTCCATTTTTCAGTTATCAGAGCAAGATTTTGACGTTTAAACCAACCTTCAATATATTGGCAAACTATACTGTTTATGATTTTGAATTCATAACTGCCGGGATTTCCAGTTTTAGTTTCAGGCAAATCGGCTATTCAGATTCTATAAGTATCCGTTTGACCTCCAAAACGAGTTTATTGCTGAATTACGACTTGAATTATCGGGAAACAGGCATTCTATATTGGTCAAGGTTCGAGGAGGCTCCCGTCGGCAGTAATTTCAAATTATTCAGCAAGGCATTTATATCTTATTCCGATAATGAGAATCTCGATGTTGCTGTCGGTTTTAGATATTACAATCTATCAAATCGTAACATATCCGTCAATATCACAAGGCGAAATGTCTTTAATAGCGTAAGTATGGCCCCGGAAATAAATATTAACGTTAAATTTAAAGATTATTCGTTAATAACTATCTCAGGTTGGTATGAATTTAGATATCTAAATAACAGATTATCGGGAGAATTCCCAAATTTGTATTTAATATCACAACTAAAAATATAATGCAAGAATGGACAATAAAATCTTCCGCTCTCATAATAAATTGAAAAGTGAAAGGCACTCTGTCTCATTGATTGAACCTATCCTTTTTGATTTAAAAAACATTTATGAAATTGATGACACAATCTTCTATAACATCATGATTGCCGTTACTGAGGCGATTAACAATGCAATCAATCATGGCAATAAGCTTAATCCCACAAAATTTGTCCAATTCAATATTGAAGCCGATAAAGACAAAATTTATGTTTTTATAAAAGATGAGGGCGAAGGTTTCGACCCTCAACTAATTGACGATTGTCTTGAACCCGAAAATTTACTTAAAGCCAGCGGGAGAGGGGTTTTTATCATCAAAGAACTGATGCATGATGTGAAAATATACTCTAATTCTCACGGTACTGTCGTTGAGATGTATTATTATTTCAACCGAAATTAAGGTGAAAGCCGCCTTATATTCCACTTATCATCCATAAGCACAAATTGAAAGCGGTCGTGCAATCTACTTTCGCGCCCCTGCCAAAACTCAAATTCATGCGGAACCAATTTATATCCCCCCCAAAAATCAGGAAGAGGTACATCTATGGGATATTTCAGCATTAAACCAATCACTTTTCGTATTAATGTAAAACGAGATTTTAAAGGTTTGCTTTGCTCAGAAGCCCAAGCACCGATTCTACTAGTGTAAGGTCTTGTATCAAAATATTTTTTTGATTCTCCATGAGTAATTTTGTGAATTACCCCCTGTATGCGTATCTGACGTTCGAATTTGTCCCAAAAGAACAATAAAGAACCGTTAGGATTTGTATCAATATCTTCTCCCTTACGGCTTAAATAATTAGAATAAAAAATAAAACCCGTCTCATCATAGCCCTTAAGTAAAAGCACTCTCGAAGATGGTCGTCCCAGTATATCAACTGTCGAAAGTACAACGGCTGTCGGCTCATAGAAATCTCCATGAAGAGCGTCTTCCATCCATACTTTAAATTGCTCAAATGGATTCTTTAATATACTATCTTCATCAAGTTTGAATTTTTTATAATCTCTTCTTATGCTTCCTAAATCTTCCATTGTTCACCGTACAAATAATAAAGCACGACACAAACTTCGTTGTAATCGTGCTTTATTTATAAATATTTTAGTTGATTTTAGTAAATTGTTTCGTAGTAACCTTAATGCCATCAGTGATAACAATTAAGTAAACACCTGATGATAAGTCGCTCATATTAATTTTAATTTCCTCTAAACCTTCATGGGCATTTCCGTCAAAGACAGCCATCCTGGTGCCGTTCAAATCGAAAATTGAGATTTTAATGTTCTTATACTCTTGGCATGCCATTCGAATTATAAGATGGTCACTTACCGGATTGGGAGATATATTTATTCCTGAATTATCAGTCTCCTTAATCGACGAACCAGGGTCAGTGGTAAATGAGTACGCTGAAGACCAATCACCATTGCCCGATGACGATTCGCCGCGAACTCGCCAACGGTATAAAACACCGCTCTCACTATTGTTGAAAACATATTTAGATTCTGTCAGACTGCCTTGATTTACGACAAGACTACCGTCAAAACCTTCTTTTGTTGATATTTGAATTCTGTAAGATTCCGCTCCATCTACCGGCGACCACGTAATTGTAGGATTTGTATTTACATTAGTTGCACCATTTGCAGGATATAATAGTCCTGGAGCATCCATTGAAGAGCCTATTTCGAATGACCAAATGTCGGAATATTCCCCAAAACCTGTTTCGTTTGATGCTCTTATACGCCAGTAGTATGTAGTATTATTTTCAAGTCGTCCTTTCGGAATCTCATGAAATAATTCTTCAATTGCCGATTTTGTATATCTAATCGAAAAGCCCTCAAATTGAGCATCTCGTGATATTTGTATGGAATATGTTTCGGCTCTGTCGGCTTTTTTCCATGACAATGTCGGAGTTGTGGTTCTTAGTTTAGTTTTATCAACCGGGTCAAAAAGAGTTACCTTGGCGGGTAAAGGCATAGATGTAGTAAATGTGAAAACTTCTGACCAGGGACTTCTTCCTGCATCATTTTCGGATGCAACTCTCCACCAGTATTGTGTCGAATGAACCAATTCATTAGGTATATATGAGTTGGTCGGCAAATTGTTTTTATCCACGACAATATCCGTGAACTGTTGATTTTTGCTGACTTGCAGCAAAAATTTATTCGTATTGTCCGTTAATGACCAAGTAAATGCATTTTTAACGTTAACATTTTTGGCTAAATTTTCAGGTAGTATAGGTGTTGGGGTCAATGGGGGTGAAGTTTGATTTTTACTAGTTAGTTTGAACCAATATGAATAATTTTTAGATTGTCCGTTTACTTTTACGTTTTTAATTTCTATATTATATCTGACTTCATTGGCCAATCCGTCTGCTTTCCAACTGATATTGTTCGGAAAACTTCCCCATCCTTCGTTGTCATTTTTGACGGAATGAACGCTAACAATTGCGCCGCTTTCATTTGTCATTGTAACAATGGTACCTGAATAATCAACATTTTGATTTTGCCATAAATTGGTCTTGCTGGCAATAACGTTAAATGACAGGTAGAATGACTTATTGAAATAAGAAGGAGGATAATATTCATACGGATATGCTATGTATTCAAGGTCAGTATCGGCAATACTCCCGTTTGTGAAATCTTGATACAAAAAGTTACTGCCGGTGTAGTACCATTGACTTCCTTGTGGCTTTGCATCAGCTCTACCGAAGGAGAAACGTGTTAAAAACGGATTAATGATTGCCCTGCGATGACCGACTTTATATTCTTGGGCTTGGTCTGCGTTATGGTCATCTATCAACCAACCGATTATAATATCTTCGCTTATGACGGTTGTTGGATTACTGCTCATTTGGAAATGCAGATTCGATTTCAAGCGAGCTTGACCGGCTCCCGGGGTGTAGCATTTTGAAGATGGATCATCCACATGTCCTATCGAGCCGCTGGCTATCATATTCAGACAACCCTCCATTGACATTTGTTGTCCGCTGTATTCATATGTTACAGGTTTTAATTTATGCAAACTACGTATGTAATTCACTCTTTCAAGCACCCTATCTATCTCGGATTGTTTCAATGTCCCGGGTTTGCAATTTACAATATCAGGCAAAGCATCATAAATCGAATTGAGGTTCTGAAAGGTATTGTCGGTTGTTAACGCAATAAATGGCATCAAAAAGGTTAGAATTGCAAGTATAGATAATTTTTTCATATCAAACATTTGAAATTATAAAACAAAATTCAAAGTAAATACACATTTATAAATACAAAGTTACAAAAAATTCATCAATTGGATAGGAAAATTGCTCAAATTAAGGAAAAAGCCCAATATTAAACAATATTGAGCCTCTAAAATTAATAATAACCTTAAACGCCGAGCTTGCTTTTATATGCTTCAGCATCCATTAAATTATCTAATTCAGACAAGTCGCTAAGCTCGATTTTTACAATCCAACCCGCTCCGTATGGGTCTGAATTAACAGTTTCAGGGGCGTCGTTTAAAGAGTTATTTACTTCGACTAACTTGCCAGATACAGGTGCAAACATCTCTGCAACAGTTTTAACTGCTTCTATTGTACCGAAACTTTCCCCTGCTTTAACTTCTGCATCGGGATTTGGTATATCAATATAAACAATATCACCCAATTCGCTTTGAGCGTGGTCAGTAATGCCTACTGTACCTATATTTCCTTCTAATTTGACCCATTCATGGTCTTCTGTATATTTTAAATTATCAGGGAAATTCATATGAACTCCAATTTTTAATTGAAAAAAACATTTATCAACTGTAAAATTACGAAATTTACAGGGAATTCCAATCGCTTTTATCTAAATATTTTGTATTTATGTTGCCGGAAATGAAATCTTTGTTGAGCATCATCTTTTTGTGAAACGGAATTGTCGTCTTAATTCCTTCAATTATGAATTCATCCAAAGCTCTGTACATTTTCGCTATCGCTTCGCTTCTGGTTGGAGCGGTGGCAATAAGTTTAGCAATAAGCGAGTCGTAGTTACTGGGAATGATATAGCCTTGATATGCATGAGAATCTATTCTGATGCCCCTGCCTCCCGGTACGTGAAATACTTCAATCTTACCCGGGCTCGGACGATAATTATGCTCGGGATCTTCGGCATTAATCCTACATTCAATTGAATGGAATTTCGGTTCAGATTGCTTTAATGAAAGTTTCTCGCCCGCGGCAACCATTATCTGCTCTTTTATTAAATCAATTCCAAGGGATTCTTCGGTTACGGGATGTTCGACTTGAATGCGTGTATTCATTTCCATGAAGTAGAAATTCATATCAAGGTCCATTAAGTATTCTATCGTGCCGGGCCCATAATAGCCCACTGATTTAGCTCCAAGAACAGATACTTCGCCCATAGCGGCACGCACCTTCCTATCAACGATAGGCGATGGAGCTTCCTCAATTAACTTTTGGTGGCGTCGTTGGATTGAGCACTCTCTCTCATTCAAATGAATTACATTCCCGTGTTTATCGCCGATGACTTGAATTTCAATATGCCGAGAGCCAATAACAAGTTTTTCAATATATAAATCGGGATTGCCAAAAAATGCCTCTGCTTCATTGCTTGCCAAATTGAACGATGATTGCAAATCTTTAGGACTATCAACGAGTCGCATTCCTTTGCCACCACCCCCTGCAACTGCTTTTAGCATAATCGGATAGCCAATTTCATCGCAAATTCCTTTGGCTTCGTCAAAATCTTTCACAACACCTAAACTTCCCGGTACAACTGGGACGCCAGCATTACGCATAGTTTCTTTTGCAACTGATTTATTTCCCATCTTACGAATTGCATCAGCCGAGGGACCTATAAAGGTTATACCGTGGTCGTTGCATATTTCTACAAATTTATCATTTTCTGCCATAAAACCGTATCCGGGATGAACGGCATCAGCGTTCGTGACCATAGCGGCGGAGATAATGGATGGTATCCTTAAGTAACTTTCTTTGCTTGGTGGGGGACCTATGCATACCGCTTCATCGGCGAATTTGACATGAAGAGCTTCGGCATCAGCCGTAGAATAAACTGCTACTGTAGCAATGCCCATTTCTTTGCATGCTCTTATTACCCGAAGCGCTATTTCGCCACGATTTGCAATTAATATTTTTTTGAACATTGTCTTGCTGTTTTAGTCTGGTTGAATCAAAAACAAAGGTTGATTGAATTCTACGGGTTTGGAACTTTCGACTAAAATTTTAACTATTGTTCCGCTTGTGTCGCATTCGATTTCATTCATGAGCTTCATTGCTTCAATAATACATAATGTATCACCGGGACGTACTTTAGTGCCAATTTCAACAAAAGCAGGAGACTCAGGCGACGGAGACCTATAGAATGTCCCTACAATTGGCGATTTAATCGTATGAAAATTATTTACAACCGGAGCAATAACAGGCTCCGGAACTGGTATGGACGCACTTAGTGGTGTTACTTGCTGAGGCATTGTTGCCGGAGCATATTGTGAGTGATTCATTGCAGGCATCGGAATCAAAATTTGTTGTGAGAGTTGCGAGTCATTCGATTGACGATATGACTTACTGATTTTTATTTTGATACCTTCCTCTTCCACCTCAAGTTCGGTTGCAGTACTTGCATCAAAAATCTGAAAAATATCTTTTAGGTAATTAATATCCATATGAACTCCCGGACAATGGTTAATAGATTGATTAATACTATTCTTTGACTCTTTCGATATATGTGCCCTCAGGGGTATCAATTACCACATAAATCTCGCTACTATAATTGACAACAGCACCTTTAGTTAAATCTAAAACACTTTCCATATTATCAAAACTACCTATAAAAATGAGGTGACGAGAGGAGTCGAACCTCCGTAGGCGGTTTTGCAGACCGCTGCCTAACCACTCGGCCACGTCACCAATAGATTACAAATATAAGTGTTTTTGTTAATATACACAAAAAATAATTTTTTTCACGATTTAAAAAATTTTTTGAAATATGACTAATTCTTATTATTTTTGATAATTATACTATTGCGGAAGTGGTGAAATTGGCAGACACGCCATCTTGAGGGGGTGGTGCCTAAGGGTGTAGGGGTTCAAATCCCCTCTTCCGCACTTAATCAGCTTCTCTGTCTGTGCTTTCGAATATCTTATCTGCTGATTTTGCAATAAATCCTTTAAACATTGTGCCGTCCGCTTGTTCGTATCTTTTCGCAAATTCATAATAACAAGCCGTTACGTCGAATTGTCCTTCTATGAAATTACCTTTTACCAAATTTGCTTTTGTGCTTGATTGCTCGAGTAACATCTCCGGAGAGCCTTTGATTTCGTCACCTGAATCATTAAGCTCGAATCCATTATTCTTAAGGAACTGATTTACAGATTCAAGACTGCTAAAGTTGTTCAGGTGATTCACCAACACGGTAAAGTGGTTGGCACAGAAACCGTTGTAGTACAACCATGCGGCGTATTCTGATTCGTCTAACAATAATCGGTAAATCTTATATAAAGGTGGTCCCCAAACATTACCTGAATATAGTATTTGGCCGCTCTCAATCAAATTTTGTTCGACTTTTTCTGAACACTCGTGAACAACCGATTGCAAAAAGTCGCTGAATTCACTCGTAATCAATTCGCTGATGAAAATTAGAGGAGCATCGCCAGCAAGAGTGTATTCATAATGTTTAGCTTTTAGTTTCTTTTTCGGAAATTCGTAGCTTTCGACTTCACGATATCCCAATTTAATAAAAGTCTGTGCAAGCTTCTCAATATTTATCGTAGGATAGTCGAAAGTTCTGAAAGCTATGTGGTCATTGACCACTTTTTCTCCTTGATTTATGAATAAGTCATATACTTTTTTTACCGATTCGTTTTGTGTTGTATAGTTGTTCCATAATTGTGACAGTAAATAATCAAGAGTCATGATATTTTCCTTAAATTTGAATTAACAATGTTCGACACAGACGAAATTATTAAGTTCAATATTATAGATAGTTGATGAACAAGTTTTTCAAATTAATTCACGAGGATAATAATTCAAAAGCACGCGCGGGAATTATAAGTACTACGCGTGCCGATATTCCCACACCGGTATTCATGCCCGTTGGAACAAACGCAACAGTCAAAGCTGTTGAGCAACGCGAACTTTACGAAGTAGGTGCGCAAATAATTCTCGCCAACACATATCACCTATACTTACGACCTGGCGATGACGTTATACATTCTTTCGGCGGATTGCATAAATTTATGAATTGGGATGGAGCAATTCTGACTGATAGCGGTGGCTATCAAGTATTTTCTTTGAAAGACATTAGAAAAATAACTGATGACGGCGTTGAATTCAAGTCCCATATTGATGGTTCAAAACACTTTTTTACTCCGGAAATTGTTGTTGACATCCAAAGGAATTTAGGTTCGGATATTATGATGGTACTTGACGAATGCGCCCCATATCCCGCTGACAAATTATACGTCCATAACTCAATGAACTTGTCTCTGGTCTGGGCGGAACGCTCTATTAAGTATTTTCGGAATTTATCACCCATATATGACAATCAACAATTCTTATTTGGTATCGCCCAAGGCGGGATGTATAATGAACTCAGAGTTGAGTATCTTAGAAAAATGATTGAGATGGATTTCGACGGTAATGGCATCGGAGGTCTATCCGTTGGCGAACCCAATGAATTGATGTACGATATTACCGATTTATCCACAGGTATCTTACCTAAGGAAAAAC
>CAZWXI010000039.1:0-25887 GCA_964637845.1 uncultured Hyphomicrobiales bacterium
TCTTGATGTGACATTAAAAGAGGCTAATTTTCGATAAAAAGCGTTAACACGTCTTTAGGGTCGATGTTTGCTTGAGCACTCGCGGCTTGATCTCTAAAAAAAGGTGTAGATGTAAAACTAAGAACTATCAGTGCTTCTTCGAATGATTCGATAGGTTGGTTTTCAACTCTATCAAGAGGATTACTATTGTCAAGTTGGATACTATTCTCCAGTTGAACGAGTGCAATTTCGACGGCTTGATTGTACCAATTTTCATTTTTATTTGCGATTGTCAATTTGTCATGAATTTTTTTATTAATAGCAACTGCATCTTCCTTGCTGATTTCAAGCGGTTTGAATGCCTCGTAGCTAAGATTACCTATTGAAGAGATTTTCATCTTTTTACCTTTTTTTAATTTTTTTCAAAAAGTTATTTGATTTTATTGATTTTTTTCATATTTTGCATATGTAAATTGACAAAATATATACCAAACATTTATGAGAACAATATAACAGGAGCACAGATGAGAAATTTTTTACCGATAATAATTATTCTTTGCGCGACTTTTATATGGTCGTGTCAGCCCAAACCCCAGTATCTATCTCCCCTCGAAATCCAGAAAGAGAAAGAAAAGGTACAGAAAGTAATTATCGAATTCCACAGAGCCTTTGAAGAGAAAAACTTCGGAAAGCTCGTTGAAACCTTAGCTGACGAAGTTATTTTCTTTGGAACAGATTCCTCGGAAATAATCAAGACATTTGCCGATTTCAAGATGGCCATTGACAAACAGTGGCAGGAATACGACAGAATTGATTACGGAGAATTACGTGACGTTTCGATTCAAATGGACGATAATGCAACGATAGCTTCTATTATCTACGGTACAAACGCACTCATTTCAAAAGGTGGTGTCGAGGTTGAGTACTACCTGAGAATAGCGCGTATTTTACGCAAAAAGAACGATAGGTGGCTTATTGTCAGTGGTATTGCCGGTATTGTACGTACCGACGAGGAAGCCCGTAGAGTTCATGAAAGGCGTGAGTAACAATCGCATTAGCATTGACATTTAATAAGCCCTTCTTAGAGAAGAAGGGCTTTATATGTTTAACTCAATTGTTGAAATTATTATCAATAAATGAATAGAATAATCTTCACCATCATACTATTGTCTGTCATTATTCGCATTTTATTTGTATTGCTCAAGGGAAATTTTGATAATCCAGAAATGTGGGAGCATGGCGAAATTGCTCGAAATTTGACTGAAGGACATGGATATTCTATGCATTGGCCTTATCGCGCAATTGATTCTGAAAGACATCTATTGAAGCAGAAAACCCCCGAATACGAAGGTGCATTTATTCCTCCACTAAACCCTTATTTTATTTACTTTCACTTTGAAACTTTTGGTGATAATTCCACGGCATATACTATATTAATGATATGGAATATCTTGTTTGGTACCGTTGCTGTTTATTTGTCTTTTTTAACAGCCAGACTCTTGTTTGGTGACAGAGTTGGACTAATAGCGGCTATACTTGCGGCAATTTATATGCCTGCAATTTTTGGAACTATAACATTTAGCGGCTCGCAGCTTTATCATATGCTTGCACTTGGTGCCATTTACTTCCTCATAAGATTTGTTAAATTTTCGCAGCTTTCAGATTATATCATCGCTGGAGCTTTATGTGGTCTGCAAACTTTAGTAAGGAGCGAGTTTTTCGTATTGTCTTTTGCGTTAATTGGAGTTGCTTTCATTTTAAATTATTTGCAGCATCAAAATAGAATCGCATTTATTAAAATGCTATTCGTTTTGCTCGTTTTCGCTATAGTTGTTGGACCTTGGACGTATAGAAATTACAAGTTGTACCATGAATTTATTCCAGTTGTAACTCATCCCTGGCATGAAATATGGCGTGGGAACAATATTTTCGCTTTAGGTGGAGCAAGAAATGCGCATGGCAAATATCTATGGCTCGATGAAAACAACGATTACACTGTGGCTAATCGACTGGATAGTTTACCAATGAATCAAAGATATGAGTTGGCTGTTGATTCAATTTTCAAGGATGAGGTTATTCATTATTGGAAAGAGTATCCGTACAGAAGTATAAAAAATGCTTTTCTCAGGGTTGTGTCGTTATGGGCAATTGACTACACATCGCCCGAGATTCATAATCCGGTTTATGCATTTTTTGTATTTATTGTAGTGCCGCCCGCTTTTTTCGCATTTTACGATTCACTAAAAAGAAACGGGTTAAAGGGAAATCCAATAATAATCCCGCTACTATTTGTATTGTTCTATACAGCTTTGGTGTTTGTAGTAAACTTTATCATCAGATATCAGGTTTACTTTCTTACAGTTTTAGTCCCAATTTCATCATACGGAATATCTTATTTGATAAATTACCTCAAAAAATGGCGGGATTAGTGCCAGTGGTCATGTTCTAATTCCGTCTATCATCTGCTTTTCTGATGAAGCATATTCTTGACATTATTACCGCGAGAGCCAATTATGAGCGGTATTCTTATCTCGCCATAAAAGCAATACCACCATTGTTCAGTAAAATTTTACCTGTCACTACTGGGTGGTCTGCCTCTTGTAATGCTATAAGACATTCGTGGTAAGTTTACCACATCAAGCTGTTAAGTTATTTCAGAAGAATAAAATCAAAATATCATTTTATATGATACTTTTTATTATATTTGTTTATTATTATTTTTTCAAATGGATGTATAAATATGAAAAGTTTACAAATTCTAACTGTTGTGATTAGTTTATTAATCACATCGTGTTCAACACTATTCAATGGTAGTCTGAGTGATGTGAAAGTCAATTCAGACCCCTCAGAAGCACAAATCATTGTCAATGGTAGCAATATGGGAAAAACCCCTACCCTATTACAACTTAAACGCGGCGAAACCCACATAATTGAGATTAAGAAAGAAGGGTACAGAACTTATAGAGTCACGACAACTAATTCAATTACTGGTTGGTTTTGGGGTAATATTCTTTGTGGAGGCATATTGGGCTTCATTATTGACCTTGCTACGGGCAACGCATATGATGTTCACCCGAAGTACATAGTAGCAAATTTGGACCCAGGAACAGGAGCATTAGAGCATTATATGTTTGAAAGTTTTACATCAATTATCATTCGTGACTCAAATGGTAATAATGTATCGCATATTGACATTTCTTGGGATTAGTGAATGTTTTATAGGTACTGTAAAGTCTTTGCGCTGCTGATAGTAATAATTCCACAGCTTACTTTAATATGTCATGGGCAATCTTTTTTCGATGAATCGAGCAAGATTGCCTTTACTTTTTATCATCATTTCATGTCCCCGGTTAAGGAGCCTGTGAGTAAGTGTCAATTCAATCCTTCGTGTTCGAATTTTTCTCACGCTGCTATAAATGAATACGGGTTTTTGATAGGCATTCTATTAACTTCTGATAGGTTCATGCGTTGCAGCGGTGGTAATTTGTCCCGTCATACGTATCCGAAATATAACAGTTTGTTATATGACCCACCGGAAAAAAATTATATTTTTGGGGAAGGTAACATCTGGACTGCTGGAATTTACAATAGAAGGTCAGAATCAAATGGATTATTGAAGACCGTTGAAACTGATTTTGGTTTTGCAAAGAGCCTTTATGATGCCCAAGAATATCAATTTTCAATAATTGAACTGAAAAGAATTAGGTACAATTCTAAAGACAAAAAATTAATAAAAAAAGTAGATTTATTAGAATCTATTAATCATTTATGTAATCATGATATCAAATCAGCGAGACTATCTATAGATAGAATAGAATTTGATCCTTATGATTCATTAGATTATTGTTCTGCAATAATAAGTTTTGTCGTAAATGATATTGATAAAGCAAATTTATGGAACTTAAATTTTGCTAACTTTATGTCAAATCATTTTGCAAACTTCAGCAAATTGAATGAAAAGTTTTCTATGTATTCGCTATTAAAAAATGATAAATTTGTAGAGCTTAAAAATTCAATTATTGCTTCTGAATATATAAATAAAGATACCACGACATTGAATTTGCATTTAAATTTTTTAGAAAATATAACTAAAATGAAGGGTAAATCAACAGCATTGGCCGGTACATTATCTGCAATCCTGCCCGGTTCGGGTTATGTTTACGCTGGGCAACTAAAAGAGGGATTGTCAGCTTTTTTAATAAATGCATTATTAGGAATAGGTGTCTATTCATTGCTTAAAAATGAGAATTACAGTGGTGGAATATTAGCATCTTTAATCTCTTTGCCATTTTATTTGGGCAACATTGTTGGCTCGGTAAATGCAGTTCATTTAAGAAATAACATCATAAAGGAGCGAGTTTATCACGAGTATAGGCACCTGTTAGGTATTCAATACTTTTTTTCAACTGATTTTTTCAACTCGTTATGGTATTACAAAATTGACTAAGACACGTAATTCTTCGAGCAACTTTTAATTTTACTCATCATTTCGAATGATGCTCTGTATCATTGATATAGACTAAGAAAATGCTTCACAATAATCTTGGCACATTCAATTTTGCTCATCGTAGGGTATTGATGCAAAACGCCATACTTTGTCAGAATTGAAATTGTGTTGTTATCACCTCCAAAACCACTATCAGTTTTACTCGAACTATTAATCACCATCATATCACAGTTTTTTTTGAACATTTTCTGTTTGCCGTATTCTAATTCATTCTTGGATTCAAGAGCAAAACCTATGAGAAACTGACCAACTCTCTTGTTTGCACCAAGATAAGCAAGTATATCAGGTGTTCTAATCATTTCAATCGTCATAGATTCACCAAATTCATCCTTTTTGAGCTTGCCTTTGACTTTATTCTTTGGGGTAAAATCTGCTACAGCCGCACACATAATAATAGCATCACAATCAGCAAAGTTTTCCTTTACTCTTTCAAACATATCGTCGGCAGATTCAGCATCAATACGGAAAATATCTTTACTGCAAACCAAGTTAACCGGTCCGGTAATCAATGTCACTTTCTCAGCAAATTCTAAAAATGCTTCTGCAATTGCAAATCCCATTTTCCCAGACGAAAAGTTCGAAATGAAGCGAACATCATCAATTCTTTCGATGGTTGGCCCAGCGGTTATTAATACCTTCATTACTTTTCACGTTGCTTTTTTAGTTCTTCAAATTCAAGTTCGGCATTCCATTTGTCTTTATCAACTGCATCTTGTAATGGCTCTAATGATTTGTCAATCAAATCTGACTTAACTGTCCTCAGGCTTTCCTCTAAAGACTGCGTTCTTTTTGTGTAATTTGCTTGATGGATTTCATATCTCACTTTACCTTTGAAATAGTCTAAGGCATGCGATGTAAAATTAATGATATCGGATATTTCGGGGAACCTGCCTGGACCGACAAGGCCACTTGATAAATCGCCTTCGACAGGTGGTATAATTAAGGCCCCGTCTGATGCGACATGTTTTAATGAGCGTTGAGTAGCAGGGTGTAGCCACATCGTTGAATCCATTGCAGGCGATATAATCAACGGTATGTCAGGTGGTAAGGCTATCGCAACCGATACGAGTGGTGAATCACAAATTGAGTTCGCCAATTTCCCTAATGTCGTCGCAGAACAGGGAGCAATGAGCATTACATCGCAGTTATGGGCAAGTTCAATATGCCATGCACCTGATGTTTGGGTGCTTTCATCGAACATATTAATTATTACATCATTGCGGCTGAGATTGGCCAATGTCATTGGAGAAACAAACTCTTTTGCGGCTTGCGTCATAAGAACAGTAACATTCGAACCTGCTTTAATGAACTCTCTTACCAATAGAGGTACTTTGTAAGCCGCGATTGAGCCTGTCACACCTAATAGGATTTTTTTTGACTTCAAATTCTCATTCATGATTGCCAATTTATGTTTTAATACAAAATATAAAAGTAATAAAAAAGAACGTTTTTAGCTTATGAAAAAGAATTATCTTTGAACTTATTATCTTAACATTTATTTAATTTTTTCATGAATTTAGTAGCAATCGTTGGAAGACCCAATGTAGGTAAGTCAACTTTATTTAATAGATTGACAGGTACTACACAGGCAATAGTGGAAGATACCCCTGGGGTAACTCGAGATAGAATTTATGGGAACTCGGACTGGAACGGTAAGAAGTTTCTTGTGATTGATACGGGAGGTTTCATACCCGGTAGTGAAGATGATATGGAAGCAGCTGTCAGAGAACAGGCAATGCTTGCGATAGACGAAGCTGATGTTATTATTTTTGTTACTGACGTAAGAGATGGTGTTACTGCTTTTGATCAAGACATTGCCACAATTCTCAGAGCTTCTGACAAAAGTATAGTTCTTGTAGTAAATAAATGTGATAACGTAGTGCAAGAAAATTTTGCGTATGAATTCTACACCTTGGGACTTGGTGAGCCATTTCCTATTTCAGCACTCAGTGGTCATAATACCGGCGATTTTTTGGATATCGTTTCAAGTTACCTCAAGGATTATGACCCGGATGAAGAAGACGCAAGGCTTAAAATTGCCGTTGTTGGGCGTCCTAATTCAGGTAAATCAAGTCTCACTAACGCCCTACTGGGATATAATAGAACGATAGTCACAGATATTCCTGGCACCACACGAGATTCAATAGATACTGTAATGAAGTATTATGGAGAGGATATTGTACTTATTGATACTGCTGGACTAAGAAAACGAAGTCAGATAAAAGAAAATATCGAAATGTATAGCACCATGCGTACTTCCAGAGCTATCCAAAGATGCGACGTCGCAATTGTGCTTGTTGATGCAACAAGAGGATTGGAAGACCAAGATAAGAAAATCATTAACCTTGTCAATGATGAGCGCAAAGGCATAATAATAGCCATGAACAAATGGGATTTAGTTGAAAAAGATCATAAAACTGCCGAAAAACTGACAGAAAAGATATCATCTGAAATAAGAACATTCGACTACGCACCTATTTTTTATATTTCTGCACTGACAAAGCAGAGAATTACTAAATTAATCGATGCAGCAAAGCAAATAAACGAACGTCGTAATACTAGAATAAAGACATCTGAATTGAATGAGGTAATCTTGGCAGAACTTGACAAGACCCCGCCTCCCGCTTTCCGTGGGCATGATTTACGTATAAATTACATCACACAAGTTGGTATAAATCCACCACTATTTGCCTTTTTCTGCAACTACCCTCAACATATACCCGATTCTTATAAGAGATTTATTGAACGCACTATAAGAAAGCATTTCGACTTAAGCGGCACACCAATATCGTTTCTCTTCCGCAAAAAGAACAGCCAAAGAGATGATTGAATAAAAAAAAAAGAGCCCCAAAAGGACTCTTTTTTTGGTTAATCAATAATAATTGTTATTTGATTACATTAAACTTGGTAGTCAAATATAAATCGCCTGAACCTTTCAGCACGATAGTGTATGTACCGTTGGCTAAGTTAGTCGCTGAGATGTTCAATTTATGCTCACCAGACTTCTTGAATCCATCAAACAGAGCTTGAATTTCATTACCCAGCATATCATACAAAGTCAAGGTAATATTCATACCTTCAGAAAGTATGTAGGCTAATTCAGCCGAAGTTGAAACAGGATTAGGTGTTACGGAGTTGATTTGAGCACTGCCGTGAGTGCCTTGGATTTCAACAAATTTTTCATCGCTGTAGTTAAATGTTCCGTCTTTGTCAATCAATTTCAAGCGATAGACGTATGATTTGCCGAGGTCAACATCATTGTCAATATAAGGGCCATACGCCGTTGATGCTACCGATTGACCAACTGCTTTCACTGTCTCAATAGTTCTGAAATTCAAACCTGTCTCTGAATATTCTGACTTTTCAATTTCGAATTTATCTGAATCCACTTCGCTTGAAGTTTTCCATGATATGTCAACACGTTTACCGGCGGGGGTAACGACAAAGTCATAAAGTTCAACTGGAACAATATTGCCACCATTGTATTCGACGAAGTCAAATAATGCACGCAACACACCCGACAAATCAGCCCAGTGGCGCCAATCCAAACCAAGCAGAATACTGTTGAATTTAACTGCACTTGTGGCGATTGCAGCAACGCGTTGCCCATCGGCAACATAGAAGTTCTCAATGGGTCTGTCATTAATATGTTCAGCGTATCTAAATCCAATTCTTGATGTACCAACACCGGGATTATCAATAGTAAACAATCCGGCTCTAGGTGCATCATCATTTGGGAATTGTGTTTCAATAATTCTAAATCTTAGGTCACGACCTAAAATTGAGCCGTTAATAAATTTGTTTGCATAGCTTGCGCCTGCACCAAGCGGATTATTTGGAACACCGACTTTCGCATTTACGTTCTTTCTAACCCAGCTTGCCATGTCAACACTTTCATTTCTGACCATTTCCTGACTACCAATCAAGAGGTTTTTCTTCTGAGTAAAGGTACCAGCTTCGAGGAAATTCTCAATGTTGTCACGGTCGTAACGAGTAAGTCTGTAAGGCACACCGCTAATTTGGTCATGAGCATCAATCCAAACCATTGAACGATAGATTGTATAATCGATTGACCTTGGTTCCCACGCACGACGGTCAAACACGTCAACGTCAATTCTCGGGTCTTCAAGTTCCAAGTTGACATACCATCCTAACCTGAAGAATGCCGCCATTATACTGTCGAGATTCAAATTACCTGCTATACGGTCAATAGGAGATTCAGAATCAATGTTTTGTATATTTTCAGCAGAAACTATTAATTCGATAGGTGATTTTTTGATATAGAAGCGTACCAGCTTTTCGATAGTGTTGTTTGCGTTCTTCTCATCGTTAGGTACAGAAACAATTATCTTATATAATGGAGTAACATTTGCTTCCATGGATTTGAATTGTTGAGGGACAACATACCCAACTCCGCGTAACTGCCCATAAGTTGACGGGAAAAATTCCGGATTATCGGGAGTATTTATACCGTCGTTAGTGCGGAAATCAATAAATAAATCTTCTCCGAACAGGAGTTTATCAACAGGTGAACTGATATCCGAACCTTCTTGTATAAATGTACCTGTGGGTGTTTCTCTCATTATTCGCAAAACGGCGTTTGATGCACCTACGGGTAATAAACCGTTATTTCTGACAATTGCTTGTACGCCTACGGGTGAAGTAGTCATAATATATTCGTTGTCGCTGAATGGTAACGGGGGTGTAGATTTATATCTACCCGGCGCTACGATAGCAGTAACTTCCATATCTCTACCATGAATGCGACCGTTAAATTCAACAGCACCAATATCATATCTCTCGCCAGCCATACCACGAAATTTACCGTCAATGTCTCGAGTGTTTTCATCCAATTGAACACCCCGATTGTTAAGTATTGAACCAAGTGGTATTGGATTGTCATTAATCCTTAATTTGAAAGGTGCTAAACCATAACGTTTATAATCAACTGTGAAGTTACCAAATATAGAATAAAAGTCTTCTTTTGCCCATTGTTGCCATTGTTGTAGTGTAGCAAACTCTGTCTTGTGACCAAATTCCAAAATTCTATTTTGGTCGTCTGTTTCAATGAATCTAACTATGGAGCTTTGGGGGCTTACAATCCAATATGCATTGTGGTCTGAAGTTATACCGCCGCGATTTGGATGCAAGCCGTAATAGAACAAGGCTGAGGTAAATGAACTTGTCGACGAAATCTGAGAATCATCAATGCCGATGGCATTATTCTTGAATAATAAGCCTTTAGTATTCATAACCGCCACGGCAGCTAAACTTCCGGTGTTATTAAAACCATCGTCGTTCATAAATACCGTGTTATTCGTAATAAGGTCATTACGAGAATAATAATTCGTATATTTAGGAGTTAAATTCATCCCGGACCAATCAATGATGTTTGTAGTTCTTTGAGTGAATAATCCTAAACCTATAACATTAGTTGTGGAATGAATCGGTTCAAATCCCCATATGAGATTATTTACAAGGTGAACTCTTTCAGGTTCATCAGGGAAACGATATGCTGGACCTAAATCAAAGAAATCAAGCCTTGATTGCTCAATTTTGATACCGTAAACAGTGCCTGATGCTCTGATATTTGAGATTTCATTACCGGATATTTCAAGTCCGACATTATGATACGGGAACAATGTTGCGGTTCCGTCACCACCGGCGATAATGCCTGCCGCATCATTTGCACATGCACCATTTATCGTGTGAATTCTATTGCCAAACACCTCAGCATTCTTTTCAAATCCGAGGAAAATACCGGCTCTTGAGACATTTGAAATTGAATTGCCTGAATAAGAATTGTCCATATTATAGTACGGACTGTATATAAAACGGCCGGCTATCTGAAGCGGTCCAATACCTAGTGAAACTATACCATATCCAAACCTTGATATTTCATTATCGTGGAGGATAATGTTATGGATGTTCAATGTGTCTAAATCGAAAATATTGATGCCAAGTTGTCTATCTGTAGGTGGCAAGTTACGAACAACAATACCTGCTGAATATGTTCCAGAAGTGCTAAAGTCGGGTTCGTAAATGAATTTTGATAAAAACGCATTATAAGTTGTAAGTGGAATTTTACACGCTGATGATGGCGATTGATTAATGCCATCTTCAATTAAACAGTTTTTGATAGTGATATTATTAGCTCCGTTACCTAGATAAAAGACAGCTCTGAATTGGCTTGGTGTAGAAAGTGTAAATCTCAAAGACTTTTTCTGACCACCATCAAATGTAATGTAGCCGGGGCTATTCGCCCATCGTTTAACCATAGATGGAGTAACGTTTAGTATAGGGGCATTAACATTATTCGGAATGATATTTTGAGCAATAAATATACCAATGCCGCTTGCCGATGCAAGGTGAATTGTCACCGAACCTCGTGTTGCATCTAATGGATTGACAGTAAATGTTACGGGATTTTCTTTGCTGAGTCCAACAATTGAGGAGGACATGTCAATTGCAGGATTGCTCATGAGTATGTTGCCTTCGTAATAATTTGCATCGCTTAACCAGAAATTGACAGGACCACTAACGCCTTGACGATATAAAGCATTTACTGCTTCAGCAATAGTTCTAAAATTGCTACCAGGTGCTTGAGATATTGTATATGTGCCACGCAATCCTGCTTGAACTGAAAAAAATGGATTCGCAACATTGTTCCCGGGTACCTCGTCTCCGAGAGCTTCTACGTAAATTCTTACGGAGTAGTTCCCTGTCATAAATGGTATATAAGTCCCCGGCCAAAATATGTCAACTGTATTTATGAAGCCACTTGGTATGTTGCCGACGTCAACTGTATCATGATAAACGTTTCCTACAGGGTCAGTAATCATAATTGACGCCCAAGTATCAGAAACGTCAGAAACGCCATTGTTTTTCAAACGAGCTGAAAACCTGATTGGGCGATTTTGATAAATACTTCCGAATGGAGTAAGTAACTGGACTACTTCTGCTTCTATGTTGTATCCTACTTCAAAAGATTTTGCAGGGTTGCCTTCGCGGGGGAAAACGTTGTTGGTTTTGAATCTGTCAAGTTGCTCATTATCGAAATCTATTGTAACGCGAATTGAATATTTGCCGATGGTTCCGGGAGAGAAGGCATCCATCGCCAATTCACGGACTTCGAGATATTTGAGCGGGTTGTTGCCTAATTCAAAGACTTTAGTCTTTGTTTCAATTAGCGTACCGCTCTCGTTGTATATTCTGGCAGTTGCGTTAAATTTCGTTACATCATCTGCGCCTTGATTACGAACTCGGAGGCGAATCGGAACACCTGGCCCGGAAATTTGATAGATTGAACCGGGCACATTTACGGGTTCGAGAATATCTAATAACGCTAAATCGCTTGGGAACGCAACCGTAAATACTGATGATATTGTGTGATTATAAGGTGTGTCGTCAGCGTATTCTAAAGTTGCTGTAACTCGATATTCTCCACTTGGAAGTTCATTAATAGCTGTCATATTTAAGGCACCATCGGATAATCTACCCGCTATGCCTTTAGCGTGGGGCATGAAAACTCTGATTGCAGTACCAACAGGTTGAGGATTTGGATTGACTCTTTCGCTTGCTGATAAATCAGCTGCGTTAATGGCAGTATAAATTGTTTTTTCATCGGGTGTTCCGATTGGTCCTCTGATGCTGTAGCGAATAGTTACAGCTTTTTGTTCAGGCGAACGACTGATTCTAACGAATGGGTGTTGTTCGCCTGTGTAAACTTTCCCGGTAGCCAATACGGCGTTTTGGTCTGGATAAATACCGGAAATTCTTGGTACTGATGTAAGTGTGAATGACCTTCCGCTATAAAAGTACTTAATTGATTCCTTGATTAACCAAGGGTTAACGTTTGGATTTAAGTTGCCGTAGTAAAATGTTGCAGGAAGAGTAGGAGCATTAGGCTGAATATTTATGTAGCGGTTCGTACCTGCACCTTGAAAATACAAGAACCCATTCTGCCCCATTCCGCCAAAACCCGAAACTCTATTGTAGATAATTTGTACTTCGTTTGTGGTTTCATAGAATTTAACTTGTGCATCTATTCTGGCACCAGAAAAATCAGTAACCACACGAAAACCGAGATGTTCGATAGTAAGGACTCTAAAGGGGGCGGATCCCGTAACTTTATATGATAACATTCCTTCGGTGAATAAGTCCTGCTTATACCATGAAATAATGTTTGTTGTTAGCGGGAAATTGGGTAAAGTTGCTTGTGCGGCATTGATTCTTAAGTAGCCGTCACCGTATATGAATAAACTTGTAACATTGGTGCCGTCATATTGAAACGTAAATGGCATAGTTATTTGTCTCCATGGATTGTCACCATTTCCAATAAGAATGGGGTCAACCAAAGGAGTCCATATTGTTATATCCTCGCGGATTGTCGACGTCAATATGAGTTGTGCACTTACTGATACAGCGGATAAGTAAAAAATGCCGACCAGTATTAAACTCTTTAGTATATTGTTTGTTCTCACTACAAACCTCCAAATACAATTAATGATAAATTATTTTATTTAATCTCTTTCTAAACTAAAAAAAGTATGCCACATATTTGTTCAAAACGAATAAATAGACAATATCTTCTCAAATTCGCAATATTTTTAAAATCATTCTTAAAAATATATTTCTTCTATCATACAAAATTAACAAAAAAGTAGAAACAAACTATCTTAAAAGAAATTTTTGAAAAATTTTTCCTAGTATTCTAATATAATAACATTATTTTAGTCCTCAAGGTATTTTTACTAATAAAACAGTTTCTTTTGGCATAAGTAGTCAAATGTTCATAAATTATGTGTAAATTAATCAACAAGTGTGTAATTTTCTAAACAGTTTGATGGAAAAAAGGAAATCAGAAATCACTAATCCCGGTAAATTCAACGAAGATTCGGATAATACTTTGAGACCTTTAAAGTTTGAAGATTTTACTGGTCAATCTAAAATAGTTGAGAATTTAAAAATCTTTATCAAAGCGGCTTTGCAAAGAAATGAACCTCTTGACCATGTCTTGTTGACGGGGCCCCCGGGTTTAGGTAAAACCACGTTAAGCCACATAATATCGAGAGAAATGAAAGCCGAACTCAAAATAACATCCGGTCCTGTACTTGAAAAAGCCGGTGATTTGGCGGGTTTGTTGACCAATCTTAGCGAAGGAGACGTCTTATTTATTGACGAGATACATAGGCTTAGTAATGTAGTTGAAGAGTACCTCTACTCTGCTATGGAAGATTATAAAATTGACATTATGATTGATTCCGGACCTTCTGCCCGCTCTATACAAATAACAATACCTCCATTTACACTAATTGGAGCAACGACGAGAGCTGGATTGATTACATCACCTCTTCTTTCTCGGTTCGGTATAGTCAATCGCTTGGATTACTACGAAGCCAAAGAGCTTACGACAGTAGTATTGAGAAGTGCGGGAATAATGGATGTTGAAATAAGCGAGGAAGCCGCTTACGAAATTGCACGCAGGTCACGCGGTACTCCAAGAATTTCTAACAGGCTTTTAAAGCGAACGCGAGATTTTGCTCAAGTACTCAGTAACGGAAAAATAGATATTGTAATTGCCAGAACTTCGCTTGAAAAACTTGACGTGGATGATTTCGGGTTAGATGAGATGGATAAAAGAATACTGCTCACAATAATTGAGAAATTCGATGGTGGACCGGTGGGTTTGAATTCTATTTCGGCTGCTATTGGTGAAGACGCCGGTGCTATAGAAGAAGTATATGAACCATTCCTCATTCAACAAGGATTTCTCCAGAGAACATCGCGGGGTAGAATTGCCACAAAAAACGCATATATTCATCTCGGCATAAAAAAAACAAGTGATGATAAACTTTTTTATTAGCTATCATCACTCGGACACTCACTCTTTTCGGACTTATGGTTACATGAGGCCAGGGGAAACAACTTTTACGATTTCGTCTATTGCTTCAAATGCTTTATCAAGGTCTTTGAATATATTTGTAGCTCGGTACTTCGGATGAGGTAATTTAAGTTTAACGTCATACAAAGCCGCTTTAATCAGTATACTTCCTCCTTCAATTATGAAAGAACCTGATACGACACTTTTAATATTGAGCTTGCTGATTGCTTTCCACATATCAGTAAAATACTGTGGATTTGCGGGGTCAAGATTATATTCTGCAAGTGCAATTTCCAAGCTGTCAATAGGTACGACATAGTAAGACTGTCCACTCGGGTCTGCCGCTATCAATGCTTTTGCCAATGAATCTTGCAGGTCATAGCACCATAGATTGTAATCATCTTTGCCGTCATGATTTTGAAAGGGTAAGACTGCAATTCTTGTTTGTCCGAAGGATGCACTGAATGCAACTAACAAAATTATTGTTGATAGTATAATAGCGGATAGATTTTTCATTATCAGCTCCTTTAATATGTTGTACAAACTTTATACAAAAAATTATCTTCTTATATTGTTGACGGAAATACTGTATTTAAGTTTCTCAAAATGTTCAATCAATATCGGCTTCATCTCAATTGCCTTATCCCAATTGTGTTCTTTAGCATAGCCCATAAGTTGAATTCCCATATCTCCAACTTCGTTCAACCCAAATTGGTAGCATGAACCTTTCAAAGTATGAGCCATTCTATACAACTCATCAGCTTTCTTCTCAGTGACAAGATTGTCAAACTGATTATTCAAATCATCAAGCCAAGTATCAATAAATTCCGGTAGCAATTCCCTTACAAAGGGGTCTTCAGAAAGATTCAAAATTTTACTCCATAACTATTACGTAAAATTATAAAAAAAAATATAATTATACAAACATTTTTAAAAAAATCAGAAGAAAGCTGTAAGCCGAATTCTGTCTTCCTTTAACGGGAGGCAGTCATTTATCTGGAACTTGTGTCACCACAAGTTTCAAGCGGTCTACCCGAATACCTAATTGCCGTGGGAACTTCGGCGGCTTATGCTCTCGGTATTCTGCTTGACCTTGCTCCGAGTAGGGTTTGCCCGATACTACGGTCACCCGTAATACCGACAGTGTCTTACTTCTGTCGTTTCACCCTTACCTATCATACTAAGCATGATGGGCGGTCTAGTTTCTGCGGCACTTTCCGTCAACTTTGCTGTTTAAATGCATCATTGCCTTCGCGTTACGAAGTACTCTTGTTCCCCTGGAGTTCGGACTTTCCTCATTGCTAATGCAACGCGACTGCCCGCTTTCCCCTGTTTTGTTTATGCTATCTCTTCGAATTCTATAACGCAGTCTTCCGGTATAAGAAGTCTGCCACAATTTTCACAAAAATATAAAGTATTCAAATTGTTTCTTACTTCGACTATGATTTGAGCCGGTATAGTATTGAAGCATCCTGAGCAACTGTTTTTTCTAATCAAAACAGCGGCATCTCTGTGCATTATCCTGACTCTGTCGTAATCGCTCAGAAATTTCTTTGATATCGTTTTTTCAACTAAAGCTCTTTTTTCTTTGAGCGAACTCAGTTCTCTATTTTGGTCTCCAGCTAATCTTTTAACTTCCTCAAATTTATCCTCGAGATCTTTTTGAGCCTCTTGCCTATCAGTAATTTGTTGTTCGAGTATCTTTAATAAATTCTCTTCCTTTATTCCTTCGGTTCTCATCCTGTCAGCTAACTTTTCATGCTCCCTTTTAAGATGATTTATTTCATTTGTTATTGCATCGAACTCCTTATTATTGCGAACCTGAAACTGTTGTTGAATAAGTTTCTCTTCCTTCTCCTTGAGTTCGACTAAAGTTCGTTTAGCTTTTTTAATAAATTCGCGAATTTCTTCGAGTATGGTCTCAGTTTCATCAACAAGTAGTTTTCTGTCGTTGAATTTTGCCTCTTTTTTCTT
Source organism: uncultured Hyphomicrobiales bacterium (assembly GCA_964637845.1). GTDB lineage: Bacteria > Bacteroidota > Ignavibacteria > Kapaibacteriales > UBA2268 > PGYU01. The sequence goes on from CAZWXI010000039.1 coordinate 16,344, forward strand.
GATTTGTTCAGGCAAATCACCATAAGCTTCAATTAGTTCGTCTAAACGCTCATCAATAGCGGCTAATAAAGCGACGTTGTAAATTTGTGTTTCCATTAATCCTTACCATTTATATTATAAATATTAATTTGCTTTTCAATATAGCTAGTTGTGCCGGGATAATACATAATCGGATTTGTGTATGTTGTGGAGCAATAAACTTTCAGTTCATAATTTTTAAACAGTTTGCTGATTTGCTCAAACATAGAATTGCGGATAAACTGCTCGGTTTCATAATGTCCAGCATCTATCAACAACAATTGTGCCGAATACGCATGAAATATATGATATGAAACATCGCCCGTAATGAATGCGTCGGCTTTAGCCTTAATAGCATCGGGTATAAATGAAGTACCACTACCACCTACTACTGCAACTGAATCTATCCATTCTACACTGCAACGACTACACTTTAACGGACAACCGAAAAGCTCGTGACACAGTGCTATGAATCTGTCTTTCTGCATTTTTTCGGGAAGATACCCTATTAATCCCATGCCTTTATTGTTATATCCCGAAACTGGTAGTAAAAACCTGCAATTCGATAAATTCAATTTTTGAGCAAGTAAAGCATTTGTACCAAGCTGATGTGTGTCGAAATTTGTATGAATTGTATAGCACATGATGCCTTTTTTTATCAATCTCGTGGTTAGTCTGCCTACCCTTTCATCTTCAATTATGCTTTCTAGTGGTTTGTAAATCAAAGGATGAAAAGTAACAACGGCATCAACACCTAAAGTCTCTGCTTCATTTACTTGCTCGTCAGTTAGTTCATAAGCTATCAATACATTTTTTATGTCATTAACTGAGCTTTGCACTTGAAGACCAACTCTATCATCCTCTAAAGCACTATCAAGCGGAAACTCCATATCCAAGATTTTAATAAAATCCTTATAAAACATAAGAAACTTTTTCAAAATGTGTAAATTTAGTAAATGTAAAATTACGAAAGTTATGCTTGCTAAACAATTAGAATTATCGCTCAACAAAAATATTCTCAAACAAATAAGTAAGTACTTTTTACGTTTCTAATTTCAAATCAAGGATGGTAGTAATGTTTAAGTCATTTAATAGCCTGTTAATAATAATGTTATTATTAACAAATTTATTGGTAACAGCACAGGAAAAAGGTGCCGAGCCTAAGCCATTTAATCCTGATTCCATAATTGTTTTTCAATCTCCACGCCCCTTGCTGGAAGCTTTCAAAAGTGAGACAAATTTGAATTATGCTTGGGGTGCTGATGTTTTGATTTCGGATAGTGGCTTTGGAGTAGGTTTTTTTTATCATAGTTTTTTATCAAGTTCGACATTGCTTACATCATCGCTTTATATTTCGGGTGCAAGAAATTCAGATGAGTTTGATGAGTTCAATTGGTCTACGGGCACTTGGCAGGTTCTAAATAAGGTAAATCGCCTTTTTAAATTTCCGCTAATGTTGGGATTACAACAATTTGTCTTCGAAAAGGCACTTGATGACAATCTTAAGCCATTTATAACCGCGGGAGGTGGTCCAACATTCATTCTCGAAAACCCTTACACATACGACAGGGTACCTAACGGTAAAATCATGGGATGGTTTGAGTCTTTCAATCATGGGCGTTGGCATACCCGATTCGGTGGATATATCGGAATTGGGGCGTATTTTGGGCGAATAACCAACTCATTACTTGGCGTAAACATTAAGTATTATTACGTTCCGTTTGGCGGAAATGGATTAGAAAGTGTTGAGGGGCTTCCGATTAATAACTTCGGTGGAATATTTTTATCATTGACTATTGGGGCCGCTCATTAATCCTGCGGGAATAGTAAAGTAAACCGTTGTACCTTTATCGTCCTTGCTATTGATTATAAAAGTTCCATCGTGTATTTCAATAATCTTTTTTGCAATCATCAGTCCAAGCCCGACACCTTGTTGTTCATATATTTGTCTTTCGAATTGCACATATGCACCAATGCTATTGATTTGGTCTGTGGACATACCTCTACCATAATCGGTGATTTTGAATTCAATATAATTGTTATTTAAGTTAGCGGATATATTGACTTTCTGCCCATGTTTTGAAAATTTAAAAGCATTATCAACCAATTCATCAACGACTTTATGAAAACTTTCAGTTGACATTTCTATAAATAAGTCAGTTAAATCAGCATCAATATGCAAGTCATTCGCTCTTTCGAATTTCAATGCTATGTTCTTGGAGATATCAATCAACATGGCTATTGGTTCGTCAGTATGGAAAGACCTGAGTAATGCACGTTTATTATTATTGCCTGAAATAGATTCGATGCGGGCGTAAATCAAGTAGTTTTCAGTAATTTTAAGCAGTCGTTGCGTTGAATGTAGTATATCTTGTGATAACTCCTTAATGTCCTCACTCGTTACATTACTTGAATTCGAGTTTAAAAATCTTGCCGAGCCGCTTATTTGATTTAAAACAGTTCTGAATTCATGCGGTAGTGCACTACTTATGCTTTTGCTTACCTCTTCGACTTTTTGTTGGAGGTGTTGTTGCACTATTGAGCTTTTCTTCCACTGAGCTTCAATAGCACTAACCAGTTCATCCCTTGTGAAGGGTTTGATGAGGTAGTCATCTGCCCCTTTCTCCATACCGGTACGCATGTTTGTTTTGTCTGTAAATGCAGTAAGAAATATGAAGGGTAATGTTCTTGTTTCATTATTTGAGCGGATGCGTTCCAATACACCGTAACCGTCTAATCCCGGCATTGATATATCGCAAAGTATCAAATCCGGCTTTGCCTCAAGAGCCATTTGGTATCCCACTATACCATCGGAAGCGGTTGCAATTTCATACCCTTCAAAGCCAAGGAGTGTCGAAGTACTTTCGAGTATGAATTCTGCATCATCTATTACAAGTATTTTTTTCATCATTACAATTGAAATTTTCACAAATTTAGCAATTTTTTACCAATTAATACCGTTTGTTGTATTTATAAATGAATAAAAAATAATGTTGAAAATATGTCAAAAAAATGCAAAAGATATTTTCCTTATTTGTAGTCAACTTTGAGATGAATGACATTAAAACTAATGACTGAAAATACAAAAAATAAGAATACAATAAGCAAGCAAAACGGTTCAAGCAATTCGAAAATTGTACCGCCTAATTCTATCGAACTTGAGAAAGCCGTATTAGGAGCAATGATGATAGATAAAGCAGCAATATCTAAAGTCATGGAATTGCTTGATGAGAATAGTTTCTACCAAATAAGTCATCAAACTATTTTTAATACCATTATAAATTTGAGCAATTATGGAAAAACGCCAGACATAATTACTGTTACCGATGAACTAAAGACAAATGAAAAGCTAAGGGAGGTCGGCGGTATTGCTTATCTGGCTGAAATCAATCAAATGGTATCAACCTCGGCTCTCGTTGAGCAACACGCCAGAATTGTCCAAGAGAAATACATCAAACGACAACTCATTGACACAGCAAATAAAATTTTATATTCGGCTCTACAAGATGAAACTGATGCGTTAGATGAAGTAGATGAAGCAGAAAGACTAATTTTTGAAATTGCTCAAAAAAGGCTTAAAAAAAGTTATATACTTATAAATAAGCTACTACATGATGCCTATTCGATATTAACTAAGTTAGCATCAAGAGATAAATCACAACTTACGGGTGTACCATCGGGATATACTGATTTAGACCATTTACTAAGCGGTTTTCAGAAATCTGATTTGATAATCATTGCTGCAAGACCTTCGATGGGAAAAACTGCATTGGCTCTGAGCATGGCGAGAAATGCTGCCGTCATTCACAATATTCCCGTAGCTTTTTTTTCTATTGAAATGTCCTCGCTTCAACTTGTAAACAGATTAATCAGCGGAGAAGCAAAAGTTGACCAAAGCAAAATAAGAAGTGGAAATATTAACCATCACGAACATGATGCTATCATTAATGCATTAAATACACTTTCTCACGCCCCTATTTATATCGATGACAGCCCAATGCTCTCGATACTTGAGCTAAGAGCTAAATGCCGAAGGCTGAAATCTGAGAATAACATACGGTTGGTTTTTGTTGATTATTTGCAATTAGTCGCCGCACCCAAGGCAGAAAGTCGTGAGCGGGAGATTTCGCTTATATCGGCTTCACTCAAACAAATAGCGAAAGAATTAGATATACCCGTAGTTGCTTTGGCTCAATTGAATCGCTCCGTCGAATCTCGAAGCGACAAGCGACCAATGCTATCCGATTTACGCGAGTCCGGTTCTATTGAACAAGATGCAGACGTTGTCATGTTCGTTCATCGCCCTGAACATTTCGGGCAAATGTATTATGACGATGCAAACAAGACTCCTACGCTAAACACTGCCGAAATAATTGTCGGTAAACAACGTAATGGTCCAGTTGATACAATAAGGTTATATTTTCATAAAAGCTTTGCTCGCTTCGAAAATCTGGCAACCGGGACACAATATTCCGAACCTCCATTTCCAATTGATGAAGTAGATGGTTTTTAATAGATTATTCTATTTTACGTTGAAGCAGTATAGTTAGTTCCTACCTGATTATCGTAATTTGTTTTCTTAAAACTAAGCAGGCAGAGATATTATTTTGTATTACTGCATTGATGAAATATACTCCTACTGCTTTATCCGAAAAATCAATTGTCAGTTGTTTATCGGCAACCCAATCTTGGGAGAATATTTCTTCACCGAGTAAATTTGTGATGATAATACGCGCAGGGTTGTTTGGGACTTCTTTAACCGAATTATTTTTAATAATTATATTAACCCTTTCACCACTTGGATTCGGGTAGGCGATAAGGCTTATTTCTTTATCCGAAATACCTATGTCAACAGTTTGCTCTTCAGTGGCTCCGTATTTTTCCAACTCTTTATCACTTAATCGGTCGAATTGAGTTACGAAATCAATTTCACTTGCCAACATTACTTCCGGCATAAACCATATATTTTTATTTTTTCGTATATATTTAATTCTATATAATTCTTTGCCACCGTTTAACAAATTGATTTTATTGAATGTTTTAGTTTTACCTCGAAGAGAAGTTACTGGAACCTCGAATTCTTTATTATCCGTGAATCTCTCTATTATAATGTCAATTAAATCTGATTTATAATCCGAAACAAAAAAAGATAATTGGCTGAAATCAGGTAATCTGAACCATGATGTCACCGCTGTATCTAAAAACCGAAATCCTCTCTCGTGCCTTTCTTGTGCGTATAGTCGTGGTATTTTTAAATGTTGTTCAGATGAATAATTAATTAAATGAATTTGCGAGATTGTTACCTCATCGTCCGATTCAGTATCAAAGGCTTTTAATAGCGGATAGAGTTTTTTCTTTTCCAGTTCGCCTTTTCTTAAAAAGTAATTATAAGTAGTCTGAATTTGTTCATTCGTTGATTGATAAACCCTTTGATTGATAAGCCAATCCGCTTCTTGATTTAACACAGGCAACCTTGATAAATGTGGGTAAATTCCTTCGCCTAATTCTAATAACGTTGGTTCGATTTCTACAAAATTTGTATCCAGCGGCGGCACAGGGGGCCATGCTCCATTTTTCACAAAAATTCCCCAGAAATCGTGGTCTATTTGATATATTTTTGAATTGTAATCAGGTTTGGTAAGAGAAGAAGAATATGAAATAAAATTTACTACAATGGCACTATCAGAAAAATTGAAAGGATAATTTTGCTCACCACGGAAAAATGAACCTTGGCTGAGATTCGGTTGTCCAAGACTTAAATTTTCATCGTATATTCTAAGTGGATATAAGCAATTCCAACATTGATAAGCTGCGCCGAGGTCTATCATTTTCATAAATATGTCGTTGCGTTGTGCCAGTAGATGATATTTACCTTCCCAATAAACCCTGAAGCCGACACTACCCACCTCTATATTCAGGTTTGTATCTAATTTGCCTTCAATTGTTCTATATAATATTGGGTTGCGGAAATTTGCAAAAGCCACTGAAGGATGGGGATGTAACCATGCAATTCCGTTAGACGATAAAGCATCATGAAAATATATTTCGCCCGTACAAAAATTGCTGGGTACAAAATTATATATATTGCCATTTTGGTCAATGTCCAACATTGAATAATATATATTGCCACGTGTCTGTGGAGTAGATACTTCTTCATGCCATGCTACTGCCGCAACGTTTTCGTATATTTGAATACCCGAATATGTATTCAAAGATGGACCGCCGGCTTTCCATTCTGTTGTATTATATTTCAAGTTTAATCTATTTGTTACAAAACCTCTATCGTGTGGCTCTTTAAATCCTGCTGTAATACCAAAATAATAATCATTCCATGCATAATAATTGCCTCTAAATGCACCGTTGATACTACTCAAACCCCATCGGTCTAGTTCAGTGCCGTCATTTCCATCGGCATAGCCATAAGCTATCGGCGACAATAACTCCGGCGACGGGTTACTATTTATATCAAACACTTTCTCCACTATGAATACTCTTGGTGTATCTGTATATGGTGGTTGGGTGCAAGAAAACAATACATGGACATTTGCACGATTATTTACCTCATCCCATCGGGCTACTAATGAAGGATATTTGCACTCACATTCGCTACCGACTGCTACTATCGTTGAATCGACGAACAAATTCGGTAAATGCAAATTCCTATGTAGCACTAAATTGTGTGCTAGCTGATACTCCATACCCCATTGAATTCCTTTGCTTGCTAAATCATGTGTGTAAGGATGTAAACTTCTGCGATAGTAAACATTGTATTTTTCTGTTACAGGGTCCTTCCTGTGATAGACCAAATGATAATACACTGTGTCGTCTTTGCCCGAAAAGTCTTGATTTCCTGCTTGGTTCTTTGGATAAGCTATCAGCTTTGTTTGATTCGAGTTGGCAAGCTCGCCTTGCACGGGTACAGTACCGACTATTTCTACCTTCAGCATTTTACCTTCGCCCGGCAAGAACCTTAAGGCTATACTCTCGTTTGATTTTACCACTGCACTATAATAATTGTCGAATCTCTCCTTACGCCACCAGGGCCACTCCCAATAACCAACGCTATCATTTTCGGTTCTGAGTTCTGTGACTTTCAAGATTGCTACATCATTAGGATTATTACTGAATTTATAGTTAAACGGGAGCGTGATTTCACGGCAACCGAGCCGCCTCCAGTAATACTTCTGCCATAATGTATCCGGATAGTTAGCTCCGTTCGGACGCATCGGATTTACACCGCCATTATCACAAAGTACATCAAACTCATTCGAAGACAAAAATAACATATGTTTGTCATTAGGCACCTCCGTAAAATAAATTAACGGGTCGGTACGGCGGTTGACAACTGAAAGATAAAAGACTTTATTCAAATCGAAATTATTATGTTTCAAGATTGTTATATCATAAAACCCCGAGTCTATTATACCTTGTTCAAACAAAGGCTGTCCGTTTTCGATACGACCAAGTGGACGTGTTTTAATACTATCAATATCTATGTATTTTTTGATTATATCCGAAGCATATCCGTCTCGTTGTTGGTAGAAAGTCGAAAAGCCCTTACCAAACCATGCCGCCAATTCTATGCTCTCAAGAGTAGCTGAATTATTTGCTATCCAGCTATGTAGTTTGTACATTTCAGTACGAAATGTTGTTAAACCTATATAAATCCTCTGATTTACAGGTATGCCCAAAAGATTCCAATTGTACAATTGAGATTGATAATGATCTTTCCATTTATAAAAATTGTCTAAAACATTTACATTAATAAAATCTCCTGTAAGCCGTTCATCTACGAGTAGGGAAATATCTTTGGGAAATGTGTTTAATGTAGTAGGGTTTTTTGTTGGCAGTAAAGCTGAAGGCGTTCCTATTATACCTATATCATATGGGTCAGTATTGAGCTCTAAATTATCAAATTTATTTTTTAGCCAATAAAATAGTCCTTTTGCTCCTAAGGCAATAGGAATAAAAGATGCGTACTTAAACTCTTCGCCGGTGCAGGGTCTATCTTGTTTCACATAAAATGATGGAAATGAATCAGAAGTTCCCCAATTTTGAGAAATAAGAAACATCCAAGCAATCCATTTTGCATTTCCGAAAAGCATGGATTTCCTTGTAAAATATGAACGATATAATCTTTTTTCTGTATCATAAAGTAAACCAAATGAATAAATAAAGCCATCTTGTTCTGTGTCTTTTTCAAATGGTTCATAATTTGCAAATGGAAAGGACATATCAACACCACCCATCCCGGGTAGCCACGTTTCATAACGTGAATTAAACAATTCTGAATGCGAAAATTGTGAATCATCACGTCCTCGTCGTCCATGCAATATACCAAAAGTTTCAGCGTGTGGAATGATGTGGGAACCTAAATCATAATATGGAACACTTTTATAAATTCCATACCATACGTTCTTTCCATTAAAAAACATATTGTAGTCTGTAGCATGTAGAAATTGTGATGGATAGGTTTCGTATTTGTCGTTTTCGGAGTTACTCAAACCATCCAGTAGCTTGGTCAAATATCTGCTCGCAGCCCATAAATTCGGATAGTATTCGTCATTGGCATATATTCCTGCTATTTTATGACCTGAATTATTTGACTGAAAAAGGGAATAAATCTGGAAAAATTTAAAGCGTATATACTTGTCGTGAACTCCGCGGAACAAATCCCTTGCTTTCGGGACTTCTAATTTGACCCAATCTATTTCCGCTCCAACTCCGGCGGCACTCGAATAATAGACTTCTATATCTAGACTGTCTATTATCCAAAAAACTTTCCAACGGTCTACTTCATCCTCAAGTATATTACTTTGTCTATCATAAACTTTCGGATATAGATATGGATTAAAGAAATTATTGTTATCAAATGGATATACAAGTGAATCATTATAAAATAATTGTATCAGGCTGCTCAACGTAATAAATTCTGAAGGATTACCGTTTACGTCGGTTATTAGCATACGCGGAGTGATGAGGAATTCACGAGTTGGAGTCAGCAAAGAGTCATCATTTCTGGTTTTACCTCTATAGTGACCCAAAGATGACGTAATATTTTGTAATAACACACCCGGTCTGGTCTTAAATTTAAGGTATCCTGTATGCGTTGAGTCGCTTCCGATTTTTTGAGCGTAATATTTTACCTTTAACCTGAGAAGTGTAGAATCTAAATGCGTTGTTTGTGCCGCTTGGCTCCCCTTTAGATTTATACTCAAATACAATCGCTTACCGTTGAAAAGATCTCGGTCATCACCTCGGCTGATATCATCATAATTCTTGTCACCAAATTTATTCCAAAATTTCAATTCATTTTTGGGCCAAATATTGCTTAATATAGGCACAGTTGTGCTTTCATCACCATCAATGACTACCTTGTTGTCGGATATTGTTAAGTTTTGGTCTTTGTTTTGAAAACCGAATACGGCTCCGCCCGTATGTTCGGGTGTTGGAACAAATCCGTCGCTTTTGTCAACATTAATTGACGGTTCGTAATATAATGCCTGAGTTTCGACGATTGATGCAT
>CAZWXI010000040.1:0-25455 GCA_964637845.1 uncultured Hyphomicrobiales bacterium
TAAAGGAGAACGAATAAGAGAAAAAGGTGCTTTTACTGATGTATGGCTGTTTTTTATCAAAGACTGGGGGTGGAATCACTTCTATCATCCAGTACCTTATGAAACAGAACCGATAAAGGGGGTCCACTATGCTTCTTGCGATAATGACGGATATTTTAACTTTGATTTCAACTACAAACTGGATTCATTAATTGCTTTATTCCCAACATCAAGTTGGCACATTGTAGTTTATATGGCAAAAGAAAATATTGCAGTCAACTTATTTTCAGACCATCAACATGGGATAATCAAAGACATTGTGAATCCCTACAGAGATAAAAATAATGATTTTTTAAGAATTTATTATGTTCCTGTAGGTTCCATGAGTTTTAATCCGCAAAATGATTTTGATGAGCAGTTTGACAAGCGTTATTTCAATTCATTTTTGAGTAGTGATAGTGAGGGTTGTATATTCAGACATGCAACGCTCTCAAGAAAATTTCTCCAAGAAAGATTAGAAGTAGAAGAAAACAGTTCCGAACTGCCAAGCCAAGTAAAGTTACAATATAGACATGCTCTAAGTTATGGCGGATTATATCATGTAAATAAAGATAGTATCACAATAAAGAGAACTTTTCCAAGAGGAACAATCCACGAATACGGGCACTTTTATCATGATTTTTTAACATGGAGAGGAAATTCAACAATTTACGAAGGCTGGGCAATTTTCTTTACTGATGCTGTTCTAACTTGGATGCAGCGTAATTATGGCGATAGACGCGACCATACTGAAGATTGCGAAATAGCTCCTTATTGTATTCTTGAAACATTAGACGATTATTACATTAAAGTAAGTAGTAACCCTGATGTTTACGAATTTGACAAGCAAGAGGTTTATCAATATTATCCACGTTTTGGTGTGCTGAGCAAAGTTTCTATTGGTAATGGGAACCCAACATGGCCAAGTCAATTTAGAGAACGACAATCTGTAAAATTCGCATCATATTTACGGAACATTTATGACAGTAAGATTGATGGTAACTTCATGGATTTAACTCGTGAGGGGAAAAATAACGATGATATTGAGGGGCTTGGTAAAATTATTTTTGATTATTTTAAGAATTATTGCATAAACAGTGCTACTTGGGGACACGATTCTATAAATACCCAACAAGGTTTTCATGAAAATTTCTTAACTCGTTCGGGTATATCAAGTAATTTACAATCTTCTGTAACACAGTTATACAATTTTTTAGAACTTGATGATTTTGACATAGAGAAAAAAACAAATAATGAAATGATATCTCCACAAATTTCAATTGATGTATCTTTTAGTGGTTCAGATATTGATGTTAGCTTTAGTTCCAATTCTTACGATTTTGGTAATGATGAATTTACTTGGCACACTAGTTTTATGTCGTATCATTCGAGTACAACCGATGAATGGAGAGTAGACAGAAACCTAACAATTACTTGGAATTTTGATAATAGAGAGACCGGAACAAGAGTATATTTGTGGAACTTATCAGAACAAGATTGGGTATATCACTCTCAAATAAGCTATACAACAAACGGATATGAGACATCGTTCAACAATATTTTACCTGCTCAGTATAAAATAACAAGTTTTAAAACAAATGGCGGTGAAGCTGTTTCACCTCATATTCTCAATATTCCTTATACTGGCAAACGTAGTATTGATGCTATTCAAAATCACTATAATTCTCAAATAATCAACAATATATTCCCTAATCCAGTGAAAGAATCATTTGCTGTCAACTATTATCTTGAGTATGAGGACATTATTACGGTCGAAATTATAAACCAGAGTGGTGTGACAATTCATAATGAACAAATTCAAGGGTTAGTAGGTGAAAATTCATTTAAAATTAATATTAATTCCGTTCATCCGGATGGTGTGTATTATGTTAGATTATTGAACAATAAAAGACAAATGATAGTGACCGAAAAAATAATAAAAATCAGATAAGAGGTGTTCTAATGAAAAATTTCATATTAATAATGTGTTTATTGATGATTTCAATTTCATCGCTTTCTTCTCAGCAGTTCTTTGTAAAAAATGTAGGGCAATGGGAAAGTGATGTTATGTATGTCGGGAGCGGCGAGGGATACAAAATTGTCGTCGCTCGTAGTGGCATATACATTAATCATCAACAAGTTAGCAAAGTCGAAGAAAAGCAAGATGAATTTGGAAATAAAAGAAACGAGGTATTATTTAGTAGTGATAATATACGTCTCAATTTTGTTAATTCCAAAATTGAAGATAATATCAATGAGAATATAATATCCGGTAAATTATCAGATGTTACAGCCGAATTTTGGAACGTTGGTACGAATAGCGATTGGTACTGGGATGTGCCCTGTTACGAAGAAATAATAATTTCAGATATTTATCCCGAAATATCTATGAAATTTTATTACGAGGGTAATAACATTCGTTACGATTTCGAACTTAGCGAAAAAGCTAACTCAAATGATATAAAAATGTTAGTACAGGGTAGCGAAGGAGTCGAAATAAATAATAATGAATTAATAATCAAAACAAAACTTGGTGAAATTCGCAACGGAAATATAAAATCTTTTATTAATTCAACGGGTGAAGCACTTCCAACCTCATTAAATATAAGCAGTGATGGCGAAGTACAATTCGATTTGGTTAATAACAACAAAGACAGAATTACCATTGACCCCTTGCTCTATTCATCATATTTATATAATCCAACTGCGATTTTACCTGATGCAGGGTGTTTCAATATTCAGCAGAGGGGTGATGAGTATTGGTTAAGAGTATGGGACTACGGTAAATTAAGTTTTTACAATGATACTATTTATTATCCAAATGCATATCATGACATAATTAATAGTATTATTGTTTATGATAAAGATTTAAAAAAAATAAAAAAATATATTCTAACCAACAATATACCAAGTAATAGAATATTATTTTCCGATGAGAAGCACCTTATAATTCCATTACATATACATCCGGAACAATATACTGAATTGAATATTATAAATTATGAAGTTCGAGGTAATTTATGTCTTATGAAAATTAATTATTCGGAGAAAAAAATTGAAAATGGAATTAGAATTCCAGCGGATGAAATAGTAAATATTTATTTTAGCGGAGATAGCAGAATATTATTATCGTATAATAAATGGGGTGAAAGTAATAAAATTGCATATTTCACCGATAATGCATATTTTTCGGGTTGTGATTCTTCATTCAAAAAACATTGTTTTTATCCTTATTTTGTTGCCGTAAGCAATGATTTAAAAGAGATTGAATATGCCACATTAATACCATACTCAGTACCTTCTTCGCCATTTTATGGTGTAAGAATCTCTGACATACATACTGATTCCAAAGGGAATATATATTTCGTAAATAGATTGCCATATGATTTTGTAAATAAATACGATAATATAGTCGGTGAATGGAAGAATATTCCACCCGTCTTTGGTATTGATGGCACTTTTCTCGACAGACCCCATTATGTTTCAATTCATAAGTTCGACAAGAATTATAATATGGTAAAATCGGCGGCGGTCGGCTTTGCGTCTATGCGTCATATTATGATTGATAGCAATGACGAACTGATAATAATCGGAGACGTTTATTATCATACTCTTGACGAAGTACGTATTCACGAAGATTGTCTCCAAAGCGATTTTGAGACATGGAAAAAAGGGGTTGGTCTCGGTAGATTAGAGGCTCGTGTCGGTATTATTCGTCTTAATAGTGAGTTGAAATACCTGCGTTCTTGCATTATCCCGGGCAACTATTTTTCAAATTTATTTGACCAAACGACTGCCTATGATTACGCTAATCTCGGTTCGGATGTAGCCCTTGATGAGGACAATAGTATATATTTCACAATGTTATTACGTGAGGAATATTCTAATGACTTCCTGAAAGTAGGCGGTGAAGTATTCAAAAAGAGTACTAAAATCGGTCCCGTTAATGATGCAAGTTTTGTCAAGATAAATAGCGACTTGACTAAAGTACTTTATTCAACAGTTTACGGAGGTAGTGGTAATGATATCCCGGGTTTTATTTTTGTTAATGATACAATTGTCACAATAATAGGCACAACAAGTTCCAAAGACCTGATTGTAACACCCGACGCAGACGTATCTTATCCTCATAACCTGACTGAGCAACTTTTTGTCGTAAAGCTCTCAACTAATACGCCGAGTTCGGTGGCCTTAGACGCACCCGTTCAGCCGTACATATATCCCAATCCCACCTCCACATACATAGAACTGCCCGAACCGCTCGTGCTTCGCTACTCCGAATACATACTAAGCGATTTACTGGGTCGCACGCTTGCAATGAACCGTCTGCAAAGCTACCGAATAGATATTTCGTCGCTTCCCGTCGGCACATACAGACTAACACTCAAGAACTCGCAAGACATCGAAACGTATCTATTCATGAAGATGGAGTAGGAGGAGAATCAGTTCTTGACAATATGATACAAGCTGAATCCCCTTGATGAAGCTGATTTAATTCCGTGGCTTGACTGCGGAATTTTTTTATTTGTTTTGAACTGAAAATTGATTTTCTCTTACTTACGGCATAAGACTTCGTACTTGTAAGAGGAATATCTCGGAGATACTGCTCGCTTCCCCAAAATTGAAATTCTGTCGAATCATAAAATATATGTTTTATTTCCATATTTACTTTTCGGGCAAGAATTTGAATGCTTTTTAGCGAATGTAAATAAAAATGTCGCGGTGCATCTAACTGCACCCACGAAGTACCGTATTTAGTCCATGCATAAGAAGGAAACACGGGTATTCTCAGCAAAATATGCCCGGCGGGAGCCAATATTTTTTCCATATTTTGTAAAGATTCGAGCGGCTCGGGGAAATGTTCGAAAGAATGATGAAGCATGATTAAATCGTATTTGCCGCTAAGCTCATCAATATGCTTTTTGTAGATTATCAATCCGTCGCCGTGCAGAATGTCTTTATTAATATATGGGTCAGCTCCCGTCAAATTGTTAAAACCCGCAATTTGCAGATTCTTCAACAATACTCCTGAACCGCAACCTATATCCAAAATTGATGAAGCGAAATTTGTATCAGTCAGTTCGAACCATTTTCTGTCAAATGGTGTCTTAAATGTTTTTTCAAGCAAAAATCCGATAAAACTTTCCTTTTTGAGTATATGAGAAGCTAGGAGTTTTTTTGCATACAACTTTACTTTTCCGATTTCATCATGCAAATATGAGTAGTAGTTATCTTTGGTATAATATTGAGCGGGGTCATTTGGGATTTCCTTTATTTGCAGACATCCACAATTGACGCATTCGATATAATCAAATTCCTCTTTAGTGCCAAACATCATCTCCCTAGCATTATGAAGCAAATTATTATCACTATTACCGCAAATTCTGCAAACATTCATATCTTATCCAATATTACCCTACAAATTTACGAGAAAAAAACTAACATACAATAGGAGATATGTTATCTAACCCCAAATTTGTGCGCACAAATTTAGAGTTAGAGCATAATAAGTTTACAGTCATTTTGTTGGTTGCATAATCTTCCTTCTTAGCTCTGAGGTAGATTCTTTGCAAGGTACTTATGTTTGCTTAAAATAAATTTTTCCCTTGTAAATTCTATAAATATGATGTAATTTAGTTTTTTTTGAATTTGCAAAATTAATTATAATGAAAAAAATAATTCATCTTCTTGTTTACAGCTTCATGTTTATTTTGTCGTTTGCTAAAGCGCAAGATGCGGGTTTGAAAGGCAAAATTGAGGAACTTGAAAAGAAACTGATGGAGAAGCAGCACAATTTCGACCGTATTGAAAAACAAATTGATGATTTAATGTGGTATCAACGCTTGGGAGATATTGCATATGTGGATAAAGTTTTCATTACCGGACCGCCGCCCTCGAACATCAAGAATCCCGATGCAGTGGGTGCCAATAATCCCGTCAGATTCTGGAACTATGTTTTTATTCCGCGGAGCATTGACCGTAATAAAAGTTATCCTTTGCTGATTTTACCTCACGGCGGAGTTCATTCAAATTTTACTACATACTATACTCACATAGTTAGGGAATTAATTGCTCAAGGATATGCGGTTGCCGCACCCGATTACCGTGGTAGTACAGGCTACGGGAAAAAATTTTACGAACTAATCGATTACGGTGGTCGTGAAATCGGTGATACCGATGCGGCACGCGAATATATGATAGAAAATTATCCCTATTTAGATAAGGATAGAGTGGGGCTAATAGGGTGGAGTCACGGTGGTCTTATCGCTCTTATGTGTTTATTTGAGTTTCCGCAGCATTATAAGGTTGGGTTTGCGGGTGTTCCTGTCTCTGATTTGATATTAAGAGTAGGATACCGAGGAGTTGACTACTTGCAATATTTCTCTGCCCAGCATCATATAGGTAAAACGCCTCTCGAAAATACTGAGGAATATCGAAAACGTTCACCCGTAACACATGCCGCTAAATTGCGTACGCCTGTGCTAATTAATACCAACACAAATGACGACGACGTATTTGCAATTGAAGTTATCAATTTGATAAATGCTCTTAAAGCAGAAGGGAAAAAGTTCGAGTATAATATTTATAAAGACTTACCCGGAGGGCACTCGTTTGACAGGCTTGACACACGGCAGGCCCGCGAAATCAGGTTCAAAACTTATCAATTTTTGGCAAAATATCTTAACCCTCCCAATACAATCAAATCGCTCTCTGAGTTGGAAAAAATCGCATATCCCGGAAGATGATGAATGACTATTTGGATATAAAACAGCAATAGATGAGATATTTCATCTAATCTATTACTTAATAATTTTATTTTTCTTATCTGTTGTGCCTGAGTTCTTCGGGTTCGGGAATTTCGTATGAAATCTTTTTCTCGAAAATTTCTTTCATAGCGATGAAAGTAGGTTTCGGTAATTTGTCGAATTCACGACTGATTGTGAGTTGGTCAAAATTGACTCCTTCGGACTCATCTTGTGTAGGCACGATATCTGCCATTCTTTCGTTGAGTTCGAACTTTATAAAATCGCTAATTTGCCGAGCTCTTAGCCCCATGGCAACAATTGACTGATAAATGGAACCCTTTTCTGATTCCTGCATTCTTACAAGCACAGGGTTTACAACATATTTTTCCAATTCAAACTCTCCACAAATATAAAATTTTGATAACTACAAATATAAAGACTTTTCCTGAAAAATAAAATTTTTTTATCATTCAAAAAATATTCCTTATCTTAGAACTTGTAAATTTTACAATAAGCATAAGTATGCAAAAGTTATACTATTCGATTAGCGAAGTAAGCAAAATTGTTGATGAAGAGCAACACATTCTGCGTTACTGGGAGAAAGAATTTGATGCTATCAATCCCAAAAAGAATAGAGCAGGTAATCGTATATATTCCGAGCGTGACGTAACGATAATCAAAGCAGTCAAAAAGTTGCTTCGCGAAGATAAACTTTCACTCCGCGGTGCAAAAGAGCAACTCAGCAAACTCAATTTTGCTTTGCCTTACGGACAACTTTTCGCCGGCTCCAATACCGAGATGCAAACTCAGACTGAATCAAAAACAAATGTTTCAACCGACAATAAAATCAATATAGAATTGTTAAAGAACTTGAAATCTTTGTTGCTAGAAATAAAAGATTCATTGAACCATTAATCCTTTTGCAAATAATTTTTCACATATGGAGTAATTTGATGAAATCAATCATTGTAATGTCTATTTCTATTGTTCTCATTTTCTTCATGTTTATTCCAGTTTTTTCTCTCGATTATATCGAGAAGAAAATTGGTATTCATGATGATGAGGTTTTGGGGGTTTTCGTAAACTCGAAAGATACAAAAGTCGCTACTTGCAGTCTTGATGAGACGATTAAGATTTGGAGTTTACCAAAGGGCGAATTAATTTGCACTTTGAAAGGACATTTGGGACAAGTTAATAATTTATCATTCTCAGGAAATGATAAGTGGCTCGCCAGT
This sequence comes from uncultured Hyphomicrobiales bacterium, assembly GCA_964637845.1. Taxonomy (GTDB): domain Bacteria; phylum Bacteroidota; class Ignavibacteria; order Kapaibacteriales; family UBA2268; genus PGYU01. Next base: position 8,000 of record CAZWXI010000040.1, read on the forward strand.
GGTTCAAGCGACCATACAGTCAGAATTTGGGATATTGAGAATTGTGAAGCCCTTAGCATTTTAAAAGGGCATACTGACCAAGTCATCGGAGTTTATTTTAGTCAGGATGAAAGTTCGTCATTTATTGCTTCAACTTCATTTGACAACACAGTTAAGCTTTGGGACAGAACAATTGGTACTGAAATAAAAACCCTTCGCGGACACACCAAAACCACAAATAACGTTGCTTATTCGTATGACGGTACGCAGATAGCATCCTGCAGCGATGATAAAACTATCAGACTGTGGTCAACCGATTTAACCACTCGCGAATCCTTACAAATACTATATGGTCACGAAGCTCCCGTTTTGACAATTCTCTATAGCTTCGATAGTAAGTTATTGGCTTCTTCCGATGAAGATGGTTTTATCAAAATATGGTCTATTCCCGAAGGACAACTTTTGAGAACTATAAAAGCACACGATGAATTGATTCAAGATCTTTCATTTGCCGCTGACAATAAAACATTAGTCAGTGCAAGTTTAGATAAAAAAGTGAAATTGTGGGATGTGACTAACGGAAAGAATTTGTTTACAAAAGAATTCGATTCGGAAATTTGGTCTGTTGATTTAGTATCTGATGCTTCAATTATAATTGTAGGCTGCGCAGATTCTTCAGTTCGCTTCCTAACCAAAAAAGGAGGAAAGAAGTGATGAGATACAAAATAATGTTAACAGTATTGCTCGCAATGCTTACGGTAGCAGAGCTTTGTTCAAGTCCTATGCAGATGAGGACAGTCGTAGCGGTAACGGGTAACGCAATTGAAGCACTCTCTAGAAATCCTGTGTCGGTAAAGATTTCAGTTCACGACAATACGGGCAAAAAAATAAACCAAGTAATAAGCAATGCCGCTGAGGGCGGTTATTACTACGTCACAGGGCTTTTCCCTGGGAATACTTATACATTCAAAGTTGTTGAAGATGGCTTTTTCTCCAACGAATTTACAGTTTCAATACCGAATACCGATAAGTACATTGAAATATCACGTGACTTTCTTGTAAGTCCTCTAAAAGCAGGTTGGAGAATACCGCTATCGGTTTCGCCATTTGAAATGAATAAAACCAAACTTAGATTCGGGGCTTCAATAGTACTTGATGATGTTGTCAATACACTTAAAAATAATCCTAAAGTTAATTTCACCATCAAAGCGTTTCCCGATAATAATAATGATGCCCAAAAGAATATTGCTTTGACTAAAGCTCGTGCTGAATCACTATTTGATTATTTTATTGTCAATGGGATTAATCCATCTCGTATCAGTATTGAAGGGTCTGAAAGAATTGATCCTGATAATCCACCACCGGCCGAAAAAAGAGCCAAAGGCAAAAGATACATCGGTTCCGCATATATTATAATTAACGAATTTTAATCAAAAAGTGGCTTCATAACTTAAAGTGACATTCATGGATAATAACATAATCGAAATCACCGGTTTAGATAAATCCTATGATGATATTCAGGTTTTGAAATCACTTGAACTCAAAATTAAAAGCGGAGATATTATTTCGGTCATCGGGCGCTCGGGTTGCGGAAAATCTACTTTACTTAAATGCATCAATTTGCTGGAAATTCCCAACAGCGGTAAATATAGAATCAATGATATCGTATTGGACTTCAATAAAATATCCCCAAGGAATTTATGGAAATTCTCACGAAATCAGAATAGTCCTCAAAATGTTTTTATGGATGCCGCCGACTATTTGAATAATTATGAACAAAGAGCCAAAATATTACAAATCCGAAGAAAAGTATCTCTCATATTTCAATCTCTAAATCTATTTGCACACCTGAATGTCCTTGAGAACGTAAGTCTTGCCCCAAAGATTATAAATGGTTTGACATCGGTTGAAGCAAATGAAATCGCATCTGCAATTCTTGCGAAATTTAATATGCAGAACTTTGAAAAACGAATGCCAGCAAATCTTTCAGGTGGACAAGCTCAAAGAGTAGCTATTGCACGCTCTTTGGCTATGAGTCCCGATGTTTTATTATTTGACGAACCAACCTCAGCTTTAGACCCCGAACTTGTTACCGATTTCGTTGTGCTGATGCGTGAATTACAAAGCGAAGGGATTACGCAAGTATTTGTGACACATCAATTAAACCTTGCTCGTGCAGTATCGGACTGTATTTATTATATGGATGAAGGCAAATTAATTGAGTCTGGTCCACCAGATGAGTTATTTTCAAATCCCAAAGACCCAAGAACCACCGCATATATATCAAAGGTGCTACTCAAGTGAGAACAATGATATGTATAATGTTTTTTACAATACTTACTTTCGGATACTCGAGAGATATTCTCAAATGGGCAGCAGATGCAGAAGGGAATGCACCGTATATTTTTCAAAGCCCTAATAATCCCGACAATCTCATTGGTTTTGAAATTGATATTGTCCGAGCCATTGCCAAACAATTACAAATGAGGGAAAAATTTATACAAAATCAGTGGGATGGTCTCATTCCCGGGTTATACCGTGGTGATTATGACATAGCAATAAACGGACTAGAAATTACTGAGGAACGAAAAAAAGCAGTTCTTTTTTCCAAACCATATTATGTTACTCATCTTTCGATTGTTGTCAGATTTGATTCAGATAGTCTTGCGGATTTAAATGATTTGCAGGGGCTTATTGTAGGTGTTCTCAAAAATTCTCAAGCTGAAATGGTCTTAAACCAGTTTGGGAATATCAAAATCAGAACGTACGAGGGTGAAGTTAATGCTTTCGAGGACTTAAAAAACGGCAGACTTGATGCTGTCTTGGTAGATTTTCCGATTGCATTGTTTTATGCATCATGGAATCCAGAGATGAAAATTGTCGGTGAGCCGATAAGTGAAGTCAGTTACGGCATAGCACTCAGAAAAGATGATGAATCACTCCTGATACTTATAAATAACGCACTGGATTCCCTGATTTTAGCCGGAAAATTAAGAGAAATATTAGCTCAGTGGAACCTATGGAATGAGCAGATGGAGACATATACAGGTGATGATAATGGAACTGCGATAACATCCATTCGCTATCAAGAATTTGTCGAAACCATGACTGCCGAACTCAGCCTTGAAGAGCTATTGGTGAGATATATATCATTTATGCCTATGGTTGCGCGTGCCGCTTTGATGACAGTCAATATTTCTGTTTTATCAATGCTCATAGCTATTATATTGGGTTTGTTCATAGCTGTATCCAAAGTATATGCCCCCAAACCGATTTCAATAGCTGCATCTGTTCTGATTGAAATCATAAGAGGTACACCACTTCTTATACAACTTTTTTTTATTTTCTATGCTCTCCCTGCAATCGGTATAAAGTTATCCCCATTTTTAGCAGCAATAATCGGTCTTGGTGTCAATTATGCCGCATATGAAGCCGAAAATTATCGAGCGGGATTGTTTTCAGTACCAAAAGGACAAATTGAAGCTGCTCTATCGCTCGGTATGTCAAAGAGGAAAGCGCTATACTATATAGTTTTGCCTCAAGCGTTTCGACTTGTTTTGCCACCTGTTACAAATGACTTCATTTCATTGCTGAAAGATTCATCACTTGTTTCTGTAATCACTTTAGTAGAACTAACCAAACTATACAATCAACTATCTTCAACCTATTTCGATTATATTGGAACAGGCGTTCTAATTGCTTCTGTTTATCTTCTGTTAGGACTGCCATTTGTCAAACTGTCCCGAAATATCGAAAAACGACTAAACTATCCTGTTGATAAAAAAATCAAACAAATATAAACTTAACTTTTCTTAGTTCGTCATAGTGCAAGAAAGTTTGTTAAATTTAACAATAGAGTAGTATTATATGAAAAATTTGCTGATTTACATCATAGCATTCCTGACAGTAGCCTTTGTTTCTCTGAATGCTCAATCTCGTGAAGAGAGAATGAAAAGATTTGAAGGCACAATGAAACCCGGCGAGAAAATGGACCGCCAACAAGTGATGGAAAGATTCAAAAAGCGTTCATCGGGAATGTCTATGGAAGAAGCACTAAAGCAGTCCGAAACCCTAAAAACACTTACTCTGAGAGGCGATAGCCTGACCACTCTTTCTTCCCAAATTGGTCAATTCCAGGCACTCGAAAGATTAGATATTTCCGATAACCTCTTGACATCACTTCCTTCGGAAATTGCAAAATTGCAAAATTTAAAAGAGATTATTTTAAATAATAACAAATTCATTAAGATTCCTGAGGTATTAGCTAAATTACCTGCATTAGCTACAATTGAAATTGCCGGGAATCAACTCACTGCTATCGGTAACGATGTTATAAGTATCAAGACACTTACTAAACTGAATCTTAATAACAATCAAATAACAAAAATTGACGTCGAATTGTCCAAACTTGAGAAATTATCGGAACTATCATTAAAAAACAACAAAATTAACGAGTTGCCCGCTGATTTCTTCAATTTGAAATCATTACGTAATTTAAATTTAGCTGACAATCAAATTAGTTCATTACCCAAAGAGATTGGAAATCTTACTTCCATCGCTTCATTAGACATTAGCAAGAACAATTTAAAATCAATTCCGGACGAAGTTACATTAATTACTCGGATGCGCAGCATTGAATTACACGGCAATCCACTTGATTCACTTCCTTCTTCATTTGGCTCGTTCTCATCAATAATGAAGTTGAATTTGAGTGGTACAAATATCAAAAGCTTCCCGAAATCTTTCGAAAGACTCCAGCAACTGCGAACTTTAGCAATGAATGACATGGGGCTAACCAAACTTCCCGACGATATCGCCGAACTCATCCAATTACAAGAATTATCTCTCAATAACAACAAATTAAAAGAACTACCCGCTAAAATTGAAAACATGACTCGTTTACGTTCACTTTCATTAGCAAATAACGAATTTACCGAAATTCCGACTGTCTTAGGCAAGTTACCCGCTCTTCAAAATTTAGATTTGTCCAATAACAGAATTTCAGCTATCGGTCCTCAAGTTAAAACTCTTGTTCATGTTCAGAATTTGAACTTGAATTCAAATCAAATTACATCAATATCTGATGAAATATCAAATCTAGCTAAATGTAAATCCATATCGCTTATTGATAACAAGATTTCAAATTTACCCTCTACTATGTCAAAAATGTCTGAATTAAAAATGCTCAATCTGAAGGGCAATCCCATTACAGACACAGAAAAAGAAAAGATTAAAAAAGATTTACCCACTGCAAGATTGATTTTCTAAAAACCTCAAAATATATTATGAAGTGGTTGTTTTGAATTAAAACAGCCACTTTTTTATTATGGAGTAAATCTGTTCAAATTAAAATTTCATTTTAATTGTCTATTATAGTTTATAATTATCAATGAGGAACTGATGCAAATGGGGAAATTTGATGTTCGCTGTTAACGATGATTCAGTACTTGCAAGTGTCGCAAACAACGACCTACAAAAGAAACGTGCAACTAATGCAAGAAAGAAATTGACATCTCATGAATTTTATTTTAATCGTGAGCTTAGCTTAATTGAATTCCAACGACGTGTACTGAGCGAAGCTGAGGACATGAAACATCCTTTACTCGAAAGACTCAAATTTTGCTGTATTTTGAGTTCAAATTTGGACGAGTTTTTTATGATTCGCGTTGCAGGTCTCAAAAGTCAAGTTGCAGGCGATGTTGTAGAATTATCATATGACGGAATGACGCCGGAAAAGCAATTGAAAGAAATTCGCAAACAACTTGTACCTATTTACGAAAAGCAGGCATCAATTTTAAACGAGCAGATTTTTCCCGAACTTCAAAAAAACGGTATTCATTTTCATCGAGTGGAAAATCTCGACGATGCGGAAAGAAAATTCGTCGAAAACATCTTTCATGAAGACCTTTTACCAATTCTGACACCTTTGAGTTTAGGACCCGCCAACCCATTTCCGAGGCTCATTAATCGAAGTTTAAATATTGCTTTTTTGTTGAAGGATATCAGAGAAGAAATTGACGAAACTCACGTGGCATTTATTCAAGTCCCTTCTGTATTACCACGCTTTATAAAAATATCACGTAATTATGGATACCATATCGTATTGATAGAACACGTGATAAAGGCATTTGCGGATGTTTTATTTCCGGGATTTGATATATTAATGGCAAATACATTTCGCGTGACGCGTGATGCCGATATTGAAATTGCCGAAGACGAAGCTGATGATTTGCTTTCGGAAATCGCAGAACAAATCAGACTACGTAATTGGGGTAAAGCAGTTGTCAGACTCGAAGTCAATTCAAAAATGCCCGATTACTTAGCTAATCTCTTGATGAAAACTCTCGACATAGAGCCTTCAGACGTTTATGTACAGTCACGACCTTTGAATTTAGTTGATTTCATGGAATTGACTAAATTTGATTTACGCCATCTTAAAGATACACCATTTGCCTCACGCAAAATTCCTGAATTTATGAACGAGGAAACAACAGTTTTCGATGCAATAAAAAATCAAGATATCTTGGTTCATCACCCTTTCGATACATTTTCTCAAAGTACATTAAAATTTATCACTGAATCGGTGAACGACCCCAATGTATTGGCTATTAAGATTACTTTGTACAGAACAGGAATGAACTCTGACGTTGTGACTACATTGAAAAAAGCGGCTGAAGCAGGCAAACTTGTAACCGCCTTTGTGGAACTCAAAGCCCGATTTGACGAGGAAAAGAACATTATCTGGGCTAAAGAACTCGAGCACGCCGGCGCTCATGTGGTATACGGTGTACCCAGATTAAAAACTCATTGCAAAATTGCCATGGTTGTTCGAAGGGAAAACAGTAAACTCAAGACATATTTACATATGTCAACCGGAAATTACAATCAAATAACCGCGAGGTTATACACCGATATCGGATTTTTTACAGCTGATGAAAAATTCGGAAAAGATGCTACTCATTTATTTAATTATCTTACTGCATATTCCTATCACAAAGATTGGCAACATTTGATTCTTGCTCCAGTTGATATGAAAAAGCGTATCATACATATGATAGAGCGGGAAATAGAGAAACATACCGATGCCGAACCCGGATTGATTTTTGCTAAGATGAATTCCTTAGCTCACCGTGAAGTAATTCCGTCTCTATACAGAGCATCACAAGCAGGTGTTCAAATTAAATTACTTGTGAGAGGCGTATCTTGTTTGCGCCCTAATATACCCGGTGTTAGCGAGAATATCGAAATTCGCAGCATTATCGGGCGTTTTCTTGAGCATAGTCGCATTTTCTATTTCAAAAACGGTGGTGACGAGGAATTCTATATTTCGAGTGCTGATTGGATGTCACGAAATTTGAATCGCCGCGTCGAAATTATGATTCCGATTTATGACTCAAATTTACGCAGCCAATTGTGGGAAATTCTCAATATTTATTGGAAAGATAATCTCAAATCATGGCTACTCAACTACGACGGTACATATACCAAACTAACCCCACAAGATGGCGATGGGCCATTTTCAGCTCAAGATTATTTTCTTCAGCAAATAAAACAGAGTCGACTTTTCTAAAATGAAATTTGAAATTTTCATAGCGTTACGTTATATTTTTGCGAAAAGAAGTTTCAATTTCATCACTGTCATAACTATACTTTCAATCGTTGGTATAACTGTTGGTGTAGCATCTCTTATCGTTGTAATTTCGATTTTTAATGGATTTCAAAACATTACAAAACAACAATTTTTGGGCTTTGACCCTCATATGAGGATTATGCCAAAGAAAGGCAACTGGTTCGAACCAGGAAAATTGCTTGATGAAATACTCCAAAATGAAAATGTAGCCGAAGCAGTCGAATCTTATAATTCAAAGGTTATCGGATTCAACAATAATCAAGTTCAGGTTTTCGAATTATTGGCTTTAAGTGAAAACCATCTTGATTTCTATTCGGGAATTGCACGTACCACCATATTTGGAAAATTCAAACTTGTTACGGATGACCAACTTATGCCGGCTATTGTGCTGGGGAATGTATTAGCCGATAAATTGAGAGTTCTGCCGGGTGATACTTTGACATTGCTATCGCCTCGCTCAATCGAAAGAATTATTTCGGGGGTCGGAATGAGAGGTGCTCAAAAGGCATTTGTAGCCGGAATATACAACTCAAATATTAAAGATTATGACTCAAGATTCGGATTTTCAAATGACATACTTGCTAAAGCTATTCTTAATCCCAAAGTCAGCGAAGTTAACTCAATTGATATCAGACTGTATGACCTAAAATTGATTGAACAAACAAGTGCGGAGTTAAAAAAAATCGCTGCAGACAATTTGCAAATTCTTACGTGGCAGGATTTGAATCCGGATTTATTCGCAATCATGCGATTTGAACGTTTTTCAACATTTGCCGTGTTAAGCCTTATTATCATGCTTGCTGTCTTCAATGTTTTGATTTCACTTTCAATGACCGTTATCGAAAAACGTCGCGATATTGGGGTAATACGCTCAATGGGAGCATCTAAAGTCAATATGCGAAATATATTCATATATCAAGGGATTTTTATCGGATTATTAAGTACACTACTTGGTGTAATAATTGGTTTATTAGTATCTTATGGACAAATCAACTATAAATGGTTCAAAGTTGATGCGGGTAAATTCATAATTGATGCAATACCATTAGATTTACATATGGCTGATATCTGGCTCATAGTCATATTTTCCATGTTTCTTTCCTCTATTTCAGCATTATATCCGGCAAAACGTGCCGCTGATGTTGAAGTGATTAATTCAATACGAACTGAATAATTGCAGGTAGTTTATGAAATTGATTTTGTTTTTTGTATTTTTATTCATAAGCGCTCCCATGATAGCTCAAGATAACAACGTTGTCTTGCTTAGCGGTTACGTTAAAGGCATCACCGACGGCAGTGCTGTTTCAACTAAAGTTAAATTTATTAACACATTAGGTAATATTTCAGAAGCACGAACGAATTCGGAAGATGGAAGTTTCCAGATCGTTTTACCAAATGGACATAATTATAATATTGTTATCGAGGGCTATCTGCAAACCGACCATAACGTAATGTTTGACCTGACTAATATAAAAAGATACTCCGAAATGTCTCGCATTTTAAATGTAATGAAACTCGAGCAGGGGTTGGAATTGCTTACAATAGATGCCTTTGTGGATAACGATTCGAGACCCCATGATTCACTTGTAAAATACCTTGATTTTATCCGACATTTGCTGGTTCATCAAAAGGGATTGCATCTCGAACTTATTATAAATTCCGGTGATTCTTACTTTAAAGATAAAACTGTCAAGCAAACTATCACAGAAAAAGGGAAAAAGAAAACAGTTAATATGAAAGTGACATATAAGGAACAATTAACTGAGCTACTCGAAAAGCGTAGCAAAGTATTAAAAGAATTCATTAAGTCATTGAAAATTCAAGAACGCAATGCTATTATTTCTACTAGCATGATTATAGTGCCTCCACCAAAACTCGTCAAAAAAAGCAAATCGAAAACTCATGAACCACCAAAGGAACCTGTTTTTGACCTCACGGTAAAAGTAACTCGTGTAATGAAAATGTGATTTACATGGAATCAAACAGCAACAAATATAGAATTGCATACTACATAGTCTGGGTTTCGATAATACTCAACGTATTGGTATTCGCAATTAAATATTACGCAGGACTTCAAATAAACTCATTAGCGATGATTGCCGATGCATGGCACTCACTTTCAGATTCTATAACTTCTGTTGTTGTATTAATTGGTTTTTGGATTGCATCTAAACCTGCTGATTATGAACATCCATTCGGTCATGGTCGTGCCGAATCGGTCATTTCTATCATAGTGGCTACGATTCTCGCAGTTATAGGTATTAATTTCGTTGTTGAAGCTATTTCGCGATTGCAGGAGAGAACGATAGTTCATTATGACACTACAAGTCTGATTATTTTTAGCATTACAATTCTAATCAAAGAATCAATGGCTCAGTATTCAGTCATCTACGGTAAAAAAATCAAATCCGAATCACTGATTGCAGACGGTTGGCACCATAGAACCGATGCAATATCAACTCTTGTACTCGTATTGGGCGCTTATTTTGGCGATAAATTTTTTTGGATTGACAGCGTTATGACTATGCTGGTATCAGTCATGCTGTTCTACGTAACTTACGAGATTTTAAAATCAGCAGCGAGTTCAATTCTCGGTGAGACTCCGACTCATGAATTCAAGGTACAGGTTATGAAAATCGCCAAAGACGTCAATCCTGCTATAACTTCGGTGCATCATTTTCGGATACACAGCTACGGAGACCATAAAGAGTTGAATATTGATATCAGATTACCTGCTGAGATGAATGTCCACGATGCTCATATAATAGCTAACGCTGTCGAAAAATCTATTTATTACCAAATGAAATATAAAACAACTGTACATGTAGAACCCGGTTTATATTCTGAATATCTAAAAAATTCTAACTATTTTTAATTGCAATAAGTTATAGCATTTAGCTAATTAATATTATTTTAAAAATAAATACTCTTAACTAAAAATCGTTTAATTGTATTTACAAAAAGGTGATTTATTACAGAGCGAAGATACAAAAGCTTTCAGGCGAAAATATTTAGTAAATTGCTGTCAATCACGACGTTTAAGCCAAGAGTTTGTATAATTCGAAATTGAACAAAAGGATATCAAAAAGGAATAAATGTTATACTATTAAGGATCTAAGAAATGTCATTAGAGAATATAATCAATAATGAAATGAAAACAGCCATGAAGAGTGGTGACAAATTGCGTTTGGAAACTTTGCGCTCCATAAGAGCATCAATTATTGAGTTTGCGAAGTCTGGTGCAGGCAGGGAAATGAACACTGATGATGAAATAAACTTACTAAACTCAATTGCAAAAAAAAGAAAAGATGCAATCGAAATGTACAAAAATGCAGGGCGCAATGAACTAATGGAGAAAGAGGAAGCAGAATTACAAATAATCATGGAATTTCTCCCGAAACAGCTTACTTTGGATGAATTAACCGAGGCAATTAAAGCTATTATTAAAGAGAATGGTTTTGATAAACCTACAGACATCGGTAGGCTTACTGGTGCTTCAGTTAAAAAACTAAAAGGTCAAGCTGACAGTAAAATGATTCAACAAATTGCAAAAGAATTGCTTGGGACATAATTCATGTTGGAAGTTGATTTTAAAGCATCGGAAATCTTTAATACATATAAGCAATCAATTTTGAAAGAATCGCTCAAAGAGCTTGAGTTTGACTCTGTTTTGAATTATATTGTCAGGTATGCTTTTTCCGAGCCGGGAGCTAATTTAGTAAAATCTCTATTACCTATTGATGATGTCTATTTGCTGAATAAAGAACTTGATTTGATAGATTCGCTTAAGAATTTATATTTCAGTGGTATAAAAATTCCATTTGAAGGATTGACCGATGCACGTCACAAAATCTACAAATCCGCAATCGAAAATGCTGTACTTAGCTCTACTGAAGTACTGACAATACACGATTTAATAAGAGCATTCAGAATCATCAATAAGTTTTTTGAAGATAGAGCCGAACAATATCCGCTATTATATGATTTTGTCAGCGATATTTATGTCAATAAACTGCTTGAAAAGCACATCACAGATGCAATTGACGACAACGGTGACATACGCGATAACGCAACTCGAGAATTATTTGACATTAGAAGGCAAATCACGCAAAAATCTCAGAAATTACGAGCAAGATTACAAAAAATTCTCAGACACGTTCAAGAAGAGGAACTAACAAGGGAAGATTTTTACACAATCAGAGAAGGGCGCTTCGTACTTCCGATAAAAGCAGAAAACAAACGTGCTTTGCCGGGCATTATTCACGGAATTTCGCAGACCGGTGTAACAGTTTTTTTGGAACCGTCGGAAATTATCGAAATGAACAATGAGTTATCAATTCTGCACAATGAGGAACTGCGAGAAATTCATCGGATTTTATCCAATTTAACTCGTGAAATAGGCAAAGATAGCTCAGATATTCTATCATCTTTGGATGTAATTTCACATCTCGATTCGATGACCGCAAGAGCCAAATACGCCATTGACTTTGGCGGCATTAAGCCCGTTATTAACGAGGAAAACTACATTTATTTGAGTAATGCACGGCATCCATTGCTTGTTCATAGTAAAGGAATCAAAAAAGTCATGCCGCTAACAATTGAATTTACCAATGAAAAACGCGGACATTTAATATCAGGGCCTAACGCCGGAGGTAAGACGGTAGCACTTAAAAGTATCGGATTAAACATTTTAATGGCTCTAAGCGGCATTTTCCCGCTTGGAGAGTGCAGAACCAATTTCAGAACTGTATTTGCTTCAATTGGTGACCATCAATCACTTGAAAATGATTTAAGTACATTCAGTTCGCAAATTCTTAATTTAAAGAATATTTTAGAATCATGCGGAAATAATTCATTGGTTTTGGTGGATGAAATAGGTTCCGGAACTGACCCCCAAGAAGGTGCGGCTCTTGCTTGCGGTATTCTTGACAGTTTCATAAATATTAAGCTATTTTTTGTCGTTACAACTCATCAATCATCACTTAAAACTTATGCTTTGAATAATTCCGTAATTGATAACGCTTCGCTTGAATTTGATGAAAATAAACTCCAACCGACATATCGTTTTCTACCGGGGATCCCGGGAAACTCTTATGCCTTTGTATTGGCAAAAAATATTGGTCTATCGGATTTAGTAATTCAAAGGGCACGCAATTATCTCGGTTCTCGCCAGTCAGAACTTGAATCAAGTATATCATTGCTTCAAAAATATAAGTCCGAAGCCATAAATCTGAAGAATGAACTCGAAAGTGAAAAAGTAAAATATGAAAAGTTGAACCGCGAATATTTCGAAAAATTGAATGAACTCAAAGCAAAGCGTAAAGAAATGTTGACTGGCGCCAAAATTGAAGCATTTGAAATCATCAACAAAGCAAATGCTCTTATCGAAAATACAATCAAAGAAATCAAACAATCTCAAAAACCAGTTGGTGAAATTAAAAAAGCGTTTGATGCGGCAAAAGTGATATTAAAATCTGATGCTGAGATGGAAAAAAAAGAACAACTATATGACGTAGTTCAAGAATTTGAAATTGGCGAAAACGTAGTAATGCTCGACAATAATTCCGAAGGTGTTGTGGTATTGGTTGACAGTGAAGATAGAATGGCTGTAGTGGAATTTAATGGTTTTAAGTTTAGATTACCTTACGAAAAAATCAAAAAGTCAGCTACTACAAAAGCCAAAAGGACAAGCAACTCTAAATTCGCTAAATTTGATGTCGCTACCCGGCTTGATATTCGTGGTCAAAGAGCCGAAGAAGCTGTTCGTCATATAGACGAATTTATATCCGAAGCAATTGTCAGCAGTGTCGAAAGAGTAACAATTATTCACGGCAAAGGAACCGGAGCATTGAAACATGCCGTGCATGAATTTTTAAAATATCATCCCTCTATTAAATCATTCAAACTCGGAGAACTGATTGAAGGTGGTGCCGGAGTTACAATTGCAGAACTATAGATGCTTTTATGTAAAATTTGAAAACTTAGCACGATATTTGCTCTTGTATTTTGCGGAAAGAGTGGGATTCGAACCCACGGTACCCTTGCAGGTACACACGCTTTCCAGGCGTGCCAGTTCAACCACTCCTGCATCTTTCCATGACTCTGTTTAAATAGAGTTTGCAAAAGTAAGAAATTTGAAGTAAAATTAAAAACATAAGATGAATTGATGGACAGAAGGACTTTTATAACAACTGGAACAGCTTGGATGGCGGCATCTGCAATAAATGCTATGGATAAATCCGGCTCGGGCATTACAAATACTAATGCTTTCACACGCGATTTAATAAAGCCACTCGGTATTCATAAGGGCGGAAAAATTGCTATTACTGCTCCGGCAAGTCCTACGAGTATGTATGAAATAAGAAATGGGATGCGATTTTTTCAAGAAATGGGCTGTAAAATTGAATTGGGAAACACCATAAAAAATCAAACAAATAATCACAGATATTTATCCGGAACTGACGAAAATAGGGCAGAAGAGTTTATGCAGTTTGTTGAACGCCCTGATATTGAAGCGATTCTTTCAGCAAGAGGGGGATTCGGCAGCATCAGAATCCTTGATAAATTAGATTACAACATCATAGCCGCAAATCCAAAAATTATCGTGGGCTTTAGTGATGTGACAGCACTTTTAAATGCAATTAGAATTAAATCTTCTCTTATTACATATCACGGACCTGTTGCATCTATGAATTTTGATAAGTTTACAAAAACAAACTTATCAAAATTATTGTTTGCAGAATCTACGGTTCAATTCTTTGAGCATAAGGAAAACAATCTAATTGTTGTTTCATCAGGTACAGCATCAGGCGAACTGGTAGGCGGCAATTTAACCATGTTATGCTCAACTCTTGGCACTCAATATGAATTCGATGCCCGTAACAAAATTATTTTTCTTGAAGATGTCTCAGAACATGGTTATCAAGTTGATAGAATGTTGGCGCAACTCACGCTTGCAGGAAAATTTGAACAATGTTCGGGAGTAATATTCGGAACATTTTCCAACCTTGATGCCCGAAAACCTTTCTATCCTAACCGTGGTTATTCTATACGTGAACTCATTTATCATTACCTTGCCGAATCTCGAAAGCCGGTCGTGTTAGGCATGCCTTTTGGGCATATTTCATCGAAAATCACTCTTCCTATTGGCGTTTTTGCCGAATTAAACACCAAAAGCAGAACCCTCAGCTTTTTAGAATCTACAATTTCATAATTTCTTTATTTTTTTTGTAACAAAATTTAATATTTGGTGTTAATACTCTTAAATACTAAATTTGTATTTGGTGCTATTTGATTTTGATATATACTTTAGGTGAAACATGAAAAATATTTACGTGGTTCTAGTGTGTCTAATTCATATTTGTATTCATCAATCTCTTTCTCAATCATTCTCAGTAACCGACATAGTGCCTACTGAATTTCCGAAAGTCTCTGCATACTTTAGTGCATACAACGCACAAGGACAGCATTTTACCGGTTTAACAAATGAAGATTTCGTTGTTACCGATAATGGTCTTACTGTTCCCAAAGAACTTGTTGAAATCACATGCGTTAGTGATGCTCCGGTAAGTATTGTCATGGTGATTGACCGTAGCGGTTCGATGCAAGATGAAGTTGACGGCGGAATAAAATGGCGGTGGGCTATTGATGCCGCCAAAGAATTTATTGCTGCAATAGATTTAGGGACAGAATCACAAATTGCCATAACGTCATTTGCAGGGACGGCAAATATTATTTGTCCATTTTCCAGAAATAAAAAAGAACTCAACGATTCTCTCAACCTTGGTATAAGCATTTTTGGGAACACGAACTATAATGTTGCCTTTTTACATGAATTTGCCGGTGCAATCTTGCTTTTAAAAACTGCACCTGCATGGCATAAAAGGGCTATTGTCTTTCTTAGCGACGGAGGGCATGACCCCCAAGGTGGAAATCCTTTACAAATGGATAAGATAATCCAAGACATGAACAATACCAATATACAGCTATTTTCTGTCACATTATTATCCAACAAAAGCAATGATCTCGAGTACATGTCAAAGATGACCGGTGGAAGATACGTTATGGTTGGAACTCGACAACAACTAAACGACATATATAAATCATATGCTTCAACTATTACTGCTAAAATTCATTGCCAAATAATATGGATTAACCCTGATATTTGTGATACTGTTGAAACATTCAGAAACGTAAGCATAAGGTTTAATGTACTTGGTTTTACTCGCAATCGCCAATATCAAGCCCCTTTTGAAAATATAGTTCATATTGATTCTGACCAAAGTACAGTTGATTTTGGTGATCCGAATATTGGATATTACGAGGAAAGGACAGTAACGATAACACCAAGAATTAAGAGCTTATTGGCAAAGGACATCAAAATTGTCCCCCCTGGATTCTTTAAAATAGTCGATTGGGGCAACGGTATTGGCAATGAGCCGGCTTTTGATTTTATAATGCCCGTTGACGTTCCTCGGACAATCAAAATACGATTTACACCTCAAAATGATAAAAAATACCGTCAAGCTTCCTTAGTAGTTAGCGGCTTACCATGTCCTATTGAAGTGGATTTATTTGGTGGCTTCCAAAGAATCAAGTTAGAAAAACCCGAAAAAAATTATACTTACTCAAAATGTGATTCCGTACAAATCAATTGGTCGGGAGTTACTTCCGAAACTGATGTTGATATTTACTATTCTACTGACAATGGAAGGTCATGGCGTGTTATTGTTCGCAATCAACGTGGTGGTTCTTACATATGGTACCCCGATTTCAAAGCTGAAAACATCCGCGTAAAAGTAAGAGTTGCAGATGTATTCGAATATAAATTTGCCAAAAGTTTTGGTGGTAATCATGACGTAGTAGCAACGTGTATTGACGTTTCTTATAATAACCTATATGTTTATATGACCGGCTTTTTTGAAGGAAGCATGACAATAGATAATACAACCCTGACTAGCTTTGGTAAAAAAGACTTTTTCATTGCAAAATTTGATAGCGACGGTAATTTAGTTTGGGCAAGAAGTGACGGTGGATTACAGCATGATGAATATGCCTATGGTATTGCCATCGATGAAGACGGTAATGCCTTTGTTACCGGTATATCTTATGCAGGTACAAGATTCGGTTCTACTATTCCGGTTCTTGGTTTACAAAACGTCCCATACATGTTTATTGCAAAGTATTCGTCAGGCGGAAATTTCCTCAATGTCAATTTCCTGGGCCCTATAAAAGATTATGAATATTTTAGACCCGTACCTGAGAAAATATCTTTTTATAGGGTTTACGGCGAACAACCCAAAATATACATTCAAGGCAGATATACAGGCACGTTTACAGACATAATGATTAACAAGTCTTTGCCCGAGACCTCTAATCCTGCTGTATTTACTGCCGTATATAACGAAAGACTCGGTCTCTTTGACCTGCGTCCCAATGTTGTCAATACTATCAATTACAATTCGACTATTGCATATGACGCCGACAATAACAAATATGAAACCGGAGATTTTACGGGCGCCAAGAAAATAGGCGATTTTAACCTACAAGCCATAGGCGGGAAAGACTCATTTTTATCAAAATTTGGTAAAATTCCCGTAAGTGAATCTGCGAGCGAAACTTTTCATATTGACCAACCACAACTTAGTTTTTCGATACCACAACTGAGATTTCCCGATTGCACTTGGGGGGATTCTTTAAATTATGAAGTTACAGGATTTATTGTTAACAATAGTAAATTATCAACTTTTATTACAGGGTATGAAATTAACGATATTGGCCAAGCTGATATGGCTAAAGATTTTGAGCTATTGACTGACATAATTGATACTGTAATTCTACCCGGTGA
>CAZWXI010000041.1:0-24989 GCA_964637845.1 uncultured Hyphomicrobiales bacterium
CTCACCCCGACCCTCTCCAAAGGAGAGGGAGTAAGAATTGATGTATCGCAACTGCGAAGCCGTGAGCAGCTCGAAGCCGAGTTACATTGAGAGGGAGTAAGAATTGATGTATCGCAACTGCCTCCAGGCGTTTATTTAATGCGGGTTGGCAATAGGGTGGAGAAGTTTGTGAAGTGGTGAGGTGTTGCCTCGTCATTCTGAGCCAAAGGCGAAGAATCAAGTTAAGATTTACAATACGCTTGGGCAATGTGTGGAAGAAATCCCCCTTAATCCACCTTTGGCAAAGGGGGAAACAAGAATTGATGTGTCGCAGTTGCCTGTGGGTGTGTATTATTTGAAAATTGAAAATATTGTTGACAAATTTATGATTGTAAGATAACTTTTTTGTAAATTGCAATATTGAAATGAGAGCATATATTTATTTAATAATTTGTATCAAGTTTGAGGTTCAAATGCTATATATTGTAATATTACTGATTTTATCTGTATTCTTTTCAACTGGTGCTATTTCTCAACACGATAATGAGAAACTTAAAGTTGGAATTCTGATTTATGATGAAGTTTATTTGCTTGATTTTGTTGGTCCACTTGAAGTTTTTTTTGACACTCAACTTGAGGATGGAAGTAAGGGGTTTGAAGTGTATTTAGTGGCTCCTGAAATAAAGAGTATCGTGGCTCATACAGGAACAAAGATTACACCAGATTACGATGTAAATAATTGCCCTCAACTCGATATTTTGGTAGTACCCGGGGGAAATCTGAATTTAGCAGGCGAATATCCTCAAGTTTCTGAATTTATCCTAAGTGTTGAAAAGCACTGTAAAATTCTGATGTCTGTATGTACGGGAGCATTCATATTAGCAGAACTAGGATTGCTTGACGGAAAAGATGCTACAACTTGGCATGGTGCAAAAACAAAATTACAGGAAAGATATCCCAGCATCAGACTTTCTGACGAAAGATTTACAGATAATGGCAAAATCATAACCACAGCTGGCATATCTGCCGGAATAGATGGAAGTTTTCATGTTGTCAAACAAATTTATGGCGATGCAATAATGAGAAAAACGGCGAAGTATCTCGAATGGGAACTAAAAGATACAATTAATAAATAATTTTCCAAAAAATATCAAGCAATGCCTAAATAAAAGCATGAGGTTGTTTAGACTTTTTATTGAAATGCTCATTTAGATACTGTGATTTTTTCCCGTCGCTTTTGGATAGTGTAGATTTGAGCTTAATTAGAGAATTCTCATAGAGTATATCCCTTATAATTGCTCTAATTCTTGGGCAATTTTTTGCAATGCAAATATTTGGGCATATTTGCCATTGAGCTTTATTAAGTCCTCGTGCTTGCCGGATTCGATGATTTTGCCGTTGTCCAGCAAGATGAGGTTATCGGCATTCATGACTGTGGATATTCGGTGGGAAATTACGATAGTTGTCCTATCCTTCATGAACTCTTTGAGATTTGCCATAATGAATGATTCGGTGGCTGAATCAACTGCGGATAAGGCGTCGTCGAGAATTAGGATTTTAGGAGAAGTAATTAGTGCTCGTGCAATTGCTACACGTTGTTTTTGTCCGCCAGAAAGAGTTATACCACGTTCGCCAAGCATGGTATCGTATCCGTTCCGGAAAGTGAGGATTTCTTCGTGTAGCTTGCATTTTTTTGCTGTATCAATTATTTCTTCCATCGTTGCATTAGATTTGCCGAAACTGATGTTAGCTTTAATCGTTTCAGAAAACAGAAATGGGTCTTGTGGAACTACGGAAATGGTACCCCTAAGAGTGCTGAGTGGAATTTCTGCTAATTTGTATCCGTCAATTTCTATTGAGCCGCTGCTTGGCTCAAACAACCTCAATAGAAGATTAACGAGTGTCGTTTTGCCGGCTCCAACAGCTCCGACTACGCCGAGAGTTTCACCATTTTTGATTATGAAATTGATTTCATTAAGGGTTTGATTTTGAGTTTCGGGATATTTGAATGTTACATTTTCGAAACTGATTTCACCTTCAAGTTTAGTGATATTATTGTCGGTAATGTGATTATCGGCAATTTCAGGTACTTCTTCGAGCAATTTGCCGAGTCGTGCAGACGAAGCAGCGCCCCGTTGAATCAGATTTGTAACCCAACCGATAGCTGCAACTGGCCAAACAAGCAATTCAAGGTAAATAAAAAATTGTGTCAAGTCACCCAAGGTAGCTTTCTCTTGAATAACGAGAGTACCTCCGTAGGCAAGCACCGCAATATGCGATAGACCGACGAGTACCATCAGTAAAGGCATAAAGATTGCCTCAATTCGGGCAAGGCGTAAGTTTTTGTGCAAATAATCCTTGCTTAGAGATGCAAATCGCATTTGCTCGAAAATTTCGCGCGTATAAGCACGAATTACCCGTACCCCTGAAATACTTTCTTGGGCTTGTGCTGTCAAATCAGCAAATTTAGATTGCACGTCTTTGAAGGCAACGTGTATTTTTTTCCCGATTAGATATGTAACATATGCGATAAAAGGTAGTGGTATCAATCCGACAAGTGTAATTGTCGGGCTTAAACTCAGCATAAAATATAGAGCAAAAGCAAAAGTGGTAACGGTATTAGCCGAATACATTATCGCAGGACCGAGAAATTCTCTTGCCGCGGGGATGTCATTGGTGGCATGAGCCATAAGGTTACCTGTCGGATTCTTATGAAAGAAGTTCATGGATTGTCTTTGAATAGAATCGAGCAAGTCTTTTCGGAGGTCGTACTCAATTTCGCGTGATGTCACAATAATCATTTTGCGGGTAAAGAACATGAAGAGCCCCGACAAAAAAGTTAGTATCAAAATAGCAGCGATATTGAAAACTACATCTGAAACGGTAAAATTGCCGACGGTAATAATGTCAATTGTCCCACCTACAAGCCGGGGGACGTAGGTCGAGCATAAATTGGAAATAGTAACAACCACAAGCCCAAGTAATAGTTTTTGCTTGTAGTTTTTTAAATATGGTAGTAGTCTTAGGAGTTCTTTCATTATGTAATGTTCAATCGCTTCCTGAAATCTGCAATTGTCCTTTCAAGTCCGTTCCTGCGGTTTACGGTTGGTTGCCAATTTAAAATTTCAAAAGCACGAGAAATATCGGGCTGGCGGACTTTTGGGTCATCCGATGGTAAATCTTCGAATATAATTTTACTACGGGAATTTGTCAATTCGATTATTTCTTGGGCAAGCTGGATTACAGACAGTTCATCGGGATTACCGATATTAACAGGGTCCGATTCATTGCTAAGTAGAAGTCTGAAAATTCCTTCTATTAAATCGTCAACATAACACACAGAGCGAGTTTGCATACCGTCGCCAAACACGGTTAAGTCGTCATTGCGTAGGGCTTGACTGATGAAATTCGGAATAGCGCGCCCGTCCATAAGTCTCATACGGGGCCCGTATGTATTGAATATACGGACGATTCGAGTATTAACTCTGTGATAGCGGTTGTATGCCATAGTTAGTGCTTCAGCAAAACGCTTTGCCTCATCATAGACACCTCTTACCCCAACCGGATTTACATTTCCCCAATAGTCTTCGGATTGCGGATGAACAAGCGGGTCGCCGTAAACTTCGCTTGTACTTGCAAGTAAGAATCTCGCACCTTTTGCTTTTGCAAGTCCAAGAGCCTTATGCGTCCCCAAGGAACCTACTTTCAGCGTTTGAATCGGCAATTTTAAGTAATCAATCGGAGAAGCAGGAGAAGCAAAATGAAGAATAAAGTCCAATACACCTTCGACATAGACATAATTTGTCACATCATGGTGGATGAATGTAAACTTCGGATTACCAATTAAATGGGCAATATTATCGGGGGAACCTGTAATGAAGTTGTCAATACATATGACCTCATCGCCTTCGGCAACAAATCTGTCGCATAAATGAGAACCGAGAAATCCCGCCCCGCCTGTAATTAGAATGCGTGCCATTTTTAATATTTAACCGTATTTTACTCGACAAGCGAATAAAAATTTGATATTGTTCAAAATTATTTACAAATTTGCTTAGAGTATTTTGATAATTTAATATTGTATTTTTAAAATTATGCAATTGAGCGAAATTCAATATTTGAAAGGTGTAGGTCCAAAAAGAGCTGAAATCCTTGCTGAAGCTGGCTTTCTGACGCATGAGGACTTTCTTATGGATTTTCCAAATTCGTATATTGACCGGGATGCCCGAAGAAGTATAAGCAGTCTCGTGCGTGAATTGGCAACAAGGAACAAGGGGGATTTCGAACCGTTGGGTTCGATTGCATTCAGGCCTATTTATACAATTGTCGGGAAAATCATCAAAGCAGATTTACGCAGTTTCAGTAAGCGAAAAATGTTTAAACTGATAGTCAGTGACGGTAGCGATGCCAATGTTAGCGTTATTTTCTGGAATTACGTGAATTATTATGCCAAACTATATAAATATGGTCAAATCATAGCTGTGAGCGGTAAAGCAGAGCTTGACAACTATAATTCCGTTAGTTTTACTCATCCCGAGATAGATATTTTGGAATCCGATGATGCCGAAATGTACGAAAGCGGAAAAATTTTACCGAAATATCGAATTACAGAGAAAATGACAAAAGCCGGCATTACGAACAAATTGAGAAATGATATTATTAAGCAAATTCTTAATGCTAATACCATAAGATTAAGCGAAACTCTACCTGATGAAATTCGACATCACCTGAACTTCCCTGATATTGGCAATACGATAATAAACCTTCATTTCCCCGAATCTCGCATTATGATGGAAAAAGCGAGGAAAAGGATTAAATTTGAGGAAATTTTTTATTTTTTGCTAAAAGTTGAAAGCTATAAGCAAAGTATTAAATCTTCTGAAAACGCTTACGTCATTGACAGCAAAAGCAAGTTAGCCCGACAATTATACGAAAACTTGCCATTCGAGCTAACGCCCGACCAAAAGAAAGTTCTTAACGAAATTGCAAACGATTTTAAAACCGGACAGCCCATGAACAGGCTATTGCAGGGAGATGTCGGTTCGGGCAAGACCATAGTTGCGGCGTTATCGATTTTAATGGTGATTGATGCCGGCCGTCAATGCGGACTTATGGCTCCGACAGAAATATTGGCTGAGCAACATTACAGTAATTTAAGCAGATTGCTCGAACCGCTTGAAATTGAAATTTTCAGACTTATGGGCGGACAAACATCGAAACAACGAAAATATGCTTTGGAGAAAATTGCTAACGGCGATGCTCATCTTGTTATCGGCACCCATGCTATGTTCGGCGATAATATCGTGTATAAAAACCTCGCTTACCTTGTCATTGATGAGCAACATCGCTTCGGCGTCAAGCAGAGAGCCGATTTAATTAATTTGGGTAAAAATTCATCCGAATCTAAATTAATGCCTCACGTACTTGTTATGTCGGCAACACCAATACCCCGGACCTTGACAATGACTGTTTACGGCGATTTAGATGTATCATTCATCAAAACAATGCCAAAAAATCGCAAACCGGTCAAAACATACGTGTCATTTGACAGTAAACGTCCGGAAATATATGACTTTATTCGCAGAAATGCCACTGAGGGGGGACAGACTTATATTGTTTTCCCATTAGTTGAAAAATCAGAAAAACTTGATGAACTGAAATCTGCAATAGAGCATTTCGAGTACTTGGCAAATCACATTTTCCCGGATTTAAAATGCGGGTTGGTACATGGACAGATGCATTGGAGCGAAAAAGAAGACGCTATGCGAAAATTTCTGAACAAAGAGTTCGACATATTAGTAGCAACAACAGTAATTGAAGTTGGAATTGATATACCTAATGCCAATATTATGCTCATAGAGAACGCCGAGAGATTCGGATTATCGCAACTGCACCAATTAAGAGGTAGAGTTGGCAGAGGCACCCGAGAATCATATTGTATTCTGATGACGAAAGATAATTATCAATACAGTATCAGGAGCGGAACAGATGCCTCGGAGGAGAGAATTGCCGCGATAGCAAGATTGAAAACAATGGTGCGAACTGCCGATGGATTTGAGATAGCAGAAACAGACTTAAAGCTAAGAGGACCGGGAGATATTTTAGGAACTAAGCAGTCTGGATTGCCAGAGTTCAAATACTTAAGTTTAGCAGACGATGTAGAAATCATAGCCCAAGCCAAAAAAACAATTGAATATTTGCTTAAAAGCGACCCTGAGTTGAATAAAAATGAGAATATATGCGTCAAAACCAAACTGGCAAAAATAATTAAGGGTACGGGGAATTATTTCGATATAGCTTAAACTTGCATTTCGCGAGCTACTTTGATAAATCTTAGAAATAACAATACCGCGGCAAAAAATAATCCCGCAAGATAGCCAATCCAAACACCATAAGCGCCGTACTCAAAAACAAAGGCTAAAGTATATCCCACAGGGATACCGATGAACCAATAAGCTGTCAGAGCGGTCAAAGTAGGTATTTTTACATCTTTTAATCCACGTAGTGCACCCAACCCAACAACTTGAGTACCATCGAATAATTGAAACATAGAAGCGATAATTATCAATCCCGATGCAATTTCTATAACTTCGCTTTCACGCACGAAAATCAAAGGCAACTGAAAACGCAACAGAATAAATAATACTGCCGTAGTGAGCATGAAAATCCCCGCCATAATAAACGCAGAATAGCCAGCTCGACGCATATCAAGGGCATTACCCGCTCCTATGAAAGTGCTGATGCGGATAGTAGCGGCAGACGCAATACCTCCCGCAGCGAGGTATGTTGTCCCAGCAAGGCTGATGGCAATTTGGTGAGCCGCCAAGGGATAAGCTCCAAGCCATCCAATCATTATGGCACCAAAAGCAAAAGAGGCAACTTCCAATATGAGTTGCAAAGCTATCGGAATTCCGAGTTTAAGCATTGATACCGTGCGAGTTTTGGAAAAATACTTGTTGCCGATTTTACTTATGTATTGCTTGAATTGTGGATTTGTGAAAACAAAGGCTCCAAAAGCAAATCCCATGTACATTCGTGCGATTAGAGTCGCCCATCCGGCGCCGTTTAATTCAAGTTTTGGGAAAATCCATATCCCATAAATCAAGAAATAATTTAAAACAACATTGAGCAAATTACCGGAAATACTGAAAAACATAGCAGGTTTCGTAAGCGATAGTCCTTCGGTAAACTGTTTAAAAGTCAGGAACAGCATACCCGGAAACATCGAAAATGCTGTAATGAGATAGTATGGTTCAGCAAGTTCCAGCACTCTTTCGGTTTGCCCCATGGAGCCAAGCAATGGATAAACAGAAAGTATCGCAAGTGTCAAGATGATACCGAATGCAATGCCGACAATGGCACCTGTCGAGAGCAAACCACCGCATTCGCGTATATTTCCCTCGCCTCGTGCAACTCCAACTAATGGAGTCAGTCCCGTGGATACCCCAACACCGAAAACGAAAATAAGGATAAAAATATTATGAGCAAAAGAAGCCGCCGCAAGGTAGTCGCTGCCTATGTTTCCGACCATTATGGAATCGACAATACCAGTTAAAACATGACCAACCTGCCCAATTATAATCGGATAAGCTAATTTAAAATTCACCGAATAGTGATTACGATACTCTTTGCCGAACATCAGAAAATAAAATTTGTAGTGACGAAAAGAAAAAAGTAATTGTTTTAGTTTTGCTTAACAAGTGTTATTAGATAAATTGTTTATTTTATTATAAATCAATATATTAGATAATAGCACTTAATCTATGAACAAAATTCTATATGTCGTTGAAACAAAAAATGTTAAAAAAAATGAAAAAAATGAAAAATTTATTTGCATTTGTTGTAAAAGACTTATATCTTTGCCGTTGCAGCAAGTGAATTTTTTCGCATAAAGAGGAAGAATTGTTGAAACATTCTTCCATGTAGTAATAAACAGGGTAGTGCAGGCACGTAGCCGTGTACGGTAGTTAAAATACATAAAACATGGAACGACCAAAAGAAAAGAAAGTCGAAAAGGGTTCTATTTTAAGAGCCGTTCCCTACGGTTTGATTGCTATTGCAGGGATTCTAATTGCAATAGTAATACTTACCTATTTCTCTCAAAAGTGGCAGTCAGAGCAGAAAATTGCCAATATATCCATCGATGGTAGCAATATATTAAGCGAGTCCGACATACTGATTATGCTTAAAGATTCTGTTCTGGGCAAAACTTATGCCGAGCTTGATATAGAGAGCATTAACAGACTTCTACTGGAAAATCCCTACATCGTAAAATCGCGAATTACAACCGATGCAAAGGGCAAACTCAAAGTCGAAGTAAGCGAGCGTAAGCCGATTGCTGTTCTCATTAAGCACGACGGGAACCTTGCATACAGCGATGAGACTGGATTCATCTTCCCTTATGTACCTCTTGAGACAACCGATAATATCCCGATAATCGGCAACCTTTATTCAAATGGACGATTGAATTCGAAGGCTCTCAAATCCGCTTTGAAAATTGTATCAGAGATGGCTTATGACGGGCGTGATGTAATTATTTCGAGAATCAACCATAAAAGCGGTGATTGTTTCGAAACCATTGCCTCGGACTATGGAGTAAAACTAATTATTGACGCCTCTCATTCATTGGACGAACAGTTGAAAAAATACAAAAGATTTACATCAAGTAACGAGCGAACACTAATGTTGGCTGAGGTAAAATATCTCGATTTACGTTGGACTAATCGCCTTGTTGCAGGATATTGAAAATTAAAAATTAAAAAAGAGAATTTAAAAATGGCAAGTCATCAAAGAATAGCAGTCGGATTAGATATAGGCACCACTAAGATATGTGCCATAGTTGCTTCGAAAGACTCTGAAAGTTCCAACTTAAACATACTTGGAATCGGAATTGCCGATAGCGAAGGGCTGAATCGGGGTGTAGTAACAAACATTGACAGAACAGTTACTTCCATAAAAAAAGTAATTCACGATGCAGAACAACAATCCGGCATTAAAATTCAAGATGTGGTAGTCGGTATAGCCGGCGACCACATAGAATCATTCCAATCAAGCGGCATCGTAGGGATTTCCTCTCCAACTAATGAAATATCCGCCAAAGACATCGAAAGACTTTTGGAAGAAACACGCAAGATCCCGATTTCAGCTGACAGGAAGATTATTCACATAATTCCCCAAGATTTTAAAATTGACGGACAAGACGGCATAATTGATCCCTTAGGTATGAGCGGCGTACGAATGGAGGCGAATGTTCACGTAGTCACGGGATTATCAACGGCGATTCAAAACTTGTATAGATGTGTCGAAAGAGCGGGATTAAATATCAAGGAACTTGTTCTTGAGCCTTTAGCAAGTAGTAAAGCCGTATTGACGGAAGAAGAAAAAGAGGTCGGTGTGGCTTTGGTGGACATCGGTGGGGGTACAACTGACATCGCAATTTTCGAAGAGAATCTTGTAAGATATACATCGGTCATAGCTATTGCAGGAAAGCAAGTCACTGACGATGTGCGCCGCGGACTGAGTATAATTCAGCAGCAAGCAGAGCGAATCAAACGCGAATTCGGGCATGCATACGGGCCTTCAATCACAAAAGATGACGTAATAATGGTGCCGGGTATCGGCGGTAGAAATCCGAAAGAAATCACTAAAAACTACTTATGCAACATATTGCAACCGCGAATGGAAGAAATTTTGGAATTCGTTCAAGCTGATATCATAAAATCGGGATTTGCCGATAGATTAGGTGCAGGCGTTGTAATTACAGGCGGGACATCTTTATTGCGGGGTACTGATGAATTGGCACAGTATATTTTGAATTTGCCTGTCAAAATAGGTATTCCGTACGGCTTCACGTATTCGGGTCTTGGTCCGGAAATTTCAAATCCGATGTATGCAACTTCCGTCGGACTTGTGTTGTGGGATATGGAAAAATTCGGTGGCTCGCCGATGCAGCACAAAATAAAAGATGAGCCGATCGCGGAAAATCAAACGGATAATCATGGAAAAGATAGTGAAAATCAAGAAATTGCAGACAAGCCAAAATCTCAAACAAAAGAGAAAGTTAAAAGTACATTTAAAAAAATTACAGATTATTTGAAAGAACTATAATTATTCATAAATTTTAAAGGGTTATTTTCATGTCCGATAATACAATTATACCGATAGGTATTGACCTCAATAACCACGCCGGCGCCAAGATTCGAGTAATCGGCGTTGGTGGAGGTGGAGGAAATGCAATCAACAACATGATTTCAGCCGGGCTGACCGGTGTTGATTTCATAGCCGCAAATACAGATTCACAAGCACTTGACCACAATCTTGCTTACATCAAGATACAAATGGGCAAGGAAACAACTAAGGGACTTGGCGCTGGGGCTAATCCCCAAATCGGCGAAGCCGCCGCAGAAGAAAGCCTGAGCGATATCAGGGAATCACTACGTTCAAGCGACATGGTTTTCGTCACCGCCGGCATGGGTGGCGGAACAGGTACAGGTGCCGCACCAATCATTGCAAAAGCGGCAAAAGATTTGGGTGCTTTGGTAGTAGCGATAGTCACCAAACCATTCAATTGGGAGGGTGCCAAGCGTAACAAAGCCGCTGAGGAAGGTATAAGGAAATTAAAAGAAAATGTTGACGCTTTAATATCTATACCAAATCAAAGGCTACTCGAAATTATTGACGGACAAACACCATTCCATGAAGCATTTAAAAAGGTTGACAACGTTCTACTGAATGCGACTAAAGGAATTTCGGATATTATCTCCCGCCATGGAGTTGTAAATGTTGACTTTGCCGACGTAAAGACTGTTATGTTGGGTATGGGTGATGCAATTATGGGTATTGGTATCGCAACGGGTGAAAATAGAGCCGAAAAAGCAACTTTGACTGCACTTAACTCACCATTACTCGACGGAATATCCATCAAGGGCTCAAAGGGAGTGCTTGTAAATGTCACGGGTGGCGATGATATGACCATGATTGAAATTGGTCGTTCGGTTGCTCTCGTAGAGCAGGAAGCCGGTGAAGACGTAAATTTGATCCACGGAGTTGTCTGCGACCCGAGCATGAGAGACCAGTTAATGGTTACAGTTGTTGCCACGGGATTCAACAAAGAAGTAGGACCCAAAGCAGAAGAAGTCAAACAGGAAGTTCCGAAAGTTAAAAAAGATATCGACAGGGTCGGAACAAATAGTAATAATGGCTCTATGCCAATTCCCTTCCCTAAGCCCACGAAACCGGAAATTTTTAGACCCAGTAACCCGATAAGAGGAATCTATCCGGGTGATAATTCGGGACGACAAAGTAATTTCCCTGAAAGACCGCGTGGTGAGAAAGAATTAAGAAGTTTTGACCAACCGGCTTTTATCAGACGCGGTGTTGAACTGACAATGAGCAATAGTAATACTATGGGCAATTACGAATCAACTGAACGTGACATTAGGGTAAACAATGAAGCAGTAAATTTTTAGACTGATACATATTAGGCCATGAAAAAGTCCTGCTGGCCCCGGCAGGACTTTTTATTGAAAATCGAATAATTAAGCAATTGTAACTTCATCAGTTAGATAAACATCTTGGATGGTGTTGAGTAATTTAACGCCTTCTTCCATAGATCTTTGGAATGCCTTCCTACCGGAAATCAGCCCTTGCCCGCCTGCTCGTTTATTAATCACGGCTGTAAGTGTGGCTTCGGCAAAATCGTTAGTCCCCGAAGCACCACCACTATTAATTAAACCGATTTTGCCCATATAGCAATTTGCAACTTGATATCGGCATAAATCAATCGGATGATCTGAGCTTAAATCGGTATAGATACGCTTGTCAAATTTACCGTATGCAGAGTCTCCAATGTTCAGTGCTTGAAATCCACCGTTATTTTCAGGTAATTTCTGTTTGATTATATCTGCCTGAATGGTAACTCCAAGGTGATTGGCTTGCCCTGTCAAGTCGGCGGATACATGATAGTCTTTGTCCTTTTTGAATGCGGGATTGCGTGTATAGCACCACAGTACAGTCGGCATTCCGAGTTCATGAGCCAATTGAAATGCCTCGGCAATTTCTACGATTTGACGGGAACTTTCGTCAGAACCGAAGTAAATCGTAGCGCCTACTGCCGCAGCTCCCATGTCGTATGCCTGTTCTATTCTGCCGAAGAGGACTTGGTCGAATTTATTCGGATAGGTCATCAATTCGTTATGATTGATTTTTACGAGAAAGGGAATTTTATGGGCATATTTGCGCGCAACAATTCCTAACACACCAAAAGTAGAAGCTACGGCATTGCAAGCGCCTTCGATAGCGAGTTTGACAATATTTTCAGCATCGAAGTATATTGGGTTTTTTGCAAAACTTGCTCCTGCTGAATGCTCAATTCCTTGGTCAACGGGCAAAATAGACATATAGCCGGTGTTGGCAAGTCTTCCGTGATTGTAAATCCATTGCAAATTCCCGATTGTCCGGTTATTGCGGTCGGAATTCATGAAAATTCTGTCAACAAAATCAGGCCCCGGAAGATTCAACTGCTGTCTTGCAATCTTCGGTTGGGAGAAATCCAATAGGTAATTGGCTTGAGAGCCTAAGTATTCGACAATCTTATCTATCATAGTTTAAACCTTTGAGATATGAATAAAAATATTTTTCCTACAATTTACGACTTATTTCGTTTATAAAGTATTATTTAATATATTAGCAATTGTTAATTTGCGAAAGTTTTTATTATTCTGAAATACTATCATTACAATGACGTTCAAAACTACTTTTTTTATAATATTTTTTATAATATTTCTATTCAACATACAGTTGTCCATCGCTGATAGGTGCAGAGACTTTTTGCTGACCGATGGTGGCGAGCCTCTTGTTGATTTAGGGATTGACACAACAGGTAATTGGTGGGTAGTATCAGCTCCGTTTCATAGTAAATTTCGAATCACAATCAGCGGTATCGAATATAGTGTGCTTGACTCAATGACAAAGCCGGTTTTTTCACATGACGGACAAAATTGGGCTTTTTTCGGGTTTGATGTGGGAAGTTGGAAGTTATATACTCGTCATGATATCAGAGATTTCGGGACAATATCTCCCGGTGTGGTAAAATTTTCGACAATTTCAAATGAGTTGGTATGTTCAGTCTTCCGTGGTGATATTGAATATGTGAGCATTAAAGACAGAGAAATTCGTATAATGCACAGGATTGGCGATTTATTTGTAAGCCCGTGGGGCGACAACTTTGCTTTTATGATAAGGAGGGGCAACTCTATCGTAGTAAACATTAATGGCAGAGAAAGCGATTTTTTTGACGAAATCTTCCCAACGGGTTTTAAAGGAAGTGGTGAATTTGTATATGCCGGGCGTAGGGGTAACGGTTGGCGAGTATATGCAAACAATAAAGATATTTCCACGGAATTCAAAGATGTACTTCAAATAGTAATTAACCCTGCGGGCAATACGGTAGGAGTGCTGGTGCAGAATTTTAATTCCCGCTATCAGGGAGTGATGCTATCCGACGAGTATCGTGAGCCTCTTTACGGGATGCTTTATGACAGGGTTTGGAATTTAGTAGTTCATCCGTATCTCGCTCTGATTTCATACAATGCATCATATAATATGTCAAACTATGTGGTTTTCAGTACAAGCGAATATAGCGCGGGACTGTATCCGGGTCCTCCAAAATTCAGTTGGGATGGCGATGAGCTATATTTCATTGGTTGCGATATGGATTGCTTTGTAAATATTAACGGCAGACGATATACAATAAGAGGTGGTATAAGCCACGAAAGCCACATAGCGGTCGGTCCACGTACTAATACATTCGCTTACGGTTCATCACTTCATTTGAACATGATAAATCTTGAAACGGGCGCTGTACATGCGGGCATGATGGTGGATTACTCAACTCCGGCAATATTCAACAGATTTAGCAACAGGTATGAATCTTTGGGAGTAATAAACGACCGTGTGTATTTGCTTACTTGCATGCCTTAAAACTTGATGAATTTGTGGTTTATTCGTTGCCCGTCGTTGCTCATAATTGCCACAATATACGCTCCGGTTGGTATTGATGCCAATTGTAAGTTTGTATCTCCGTTACCATGAGCTAATATTTTGCCCCCTGTATCACTTAAATAAAAATACTTTACATTTTCAGTGAAATGAATGTAAGTCTGTGAAATTAAAACAAAATTGCAGTTTTGAACTTGGATAACTGAACTTATTTTGTCATAAACTGTAAATTTGAAAAGCAAAGATATTTTTTCAGTTGGGTTATCGAGCTCGTAAAGTTCGAATTCAACTTCCAACTCACCGAAATTTCCATTTGGATAAGCATGGCAGATTAATTTATTATTAAATGTCGGGTAAGTTTCCAAGAAGAAGGTCGCCTCGCTTATGTGAGTGTCATCATGGAACCCACTTGGACATGCAACCGAAGTTTCCCATAAAAACGGCAATTCGGTTAAGTATTTTTTGCTCCAACCAATATGCAAAATACTGTCGGTTAGGTTGATGACCTCAGCATAATCATACATGTACAAAAAATCCGTTGTTTTGATTATTTCGAGCTTGGTCGGTTCCACACGGAAATTTTGCGTGCAGGCATAGTAGCTTAATGCTAAAAATATGATTATGTAATATAGGATTTTAATAATCATGAGAAAACCTTTGTAAAAAAATCATTGAAATCTAATTGCTTTTAACGGAGTAATAGTGACGGCTATTGTTGCGGGAATTATTGTAGCAAGCATAGCCAAAGTAAGCGAAACCGTCGTTACAAGTAAATAATGCTCTGCCACGATAGCAACCGGTAATTCATCTAAGAAATAAATTTCGCCTTTCAACTTGATTATGCCGAAAGTGGCTTGGAGTTTACATAGTATGTAAGCAAACGAAACTCCTATAAATGTCCCCAATACACCAATTGAGAATCCTCGACTAATAAAAGAAAGCAGCAAATCACGCTTTCTCATTCCGAGTGTTCTTAAAATTCCGATTGTATTGATTTTTTCCAGAATTGTGATTAGTAAGGTCGTAATAATATTTAAAACAGCAACGAGGGATATTAACCCCAACACAAGCGGAATAGGTTCTTTTTGCAATTCTATCCACGAAAATAGCGAGCCATGATAATTGAAAATTGTAAATCCGAAATAGGGATACCTGAGGAACGCTTCTAAGGAATCAACAGCCTGAGGAGAGGCAAACATATCATAGAGCATGACTTTGTAAGATGATGCTGTGCCTTCGGGCATGTCAAAAAGCTTAATCGCTCTACTGTACGGGATCAGTACCAAAACATCATCGAATTGCACCATTCCACTTTTGTAAATCGCTTTGACGGTGAAATTGTCAGCCTTCATACCGCCAAGGTTTAGCGCATAATTATCTCTCATTGTAAAAATCACGAGTTTATCGCCTATTCGAGCACCAAGTTTTTGAGATAGTCTTTCGCTGATTATAATTTCTTTGGCATCTTCGGAAGTAAAAGAATATTCACCCTCGATTATCAACTGCTCAAATCCCGTGACAGATAATTCTGGTATTACGCCGTTTATAGTTACTCCGTCAATATGCATCGAAGAGCGTATAAGTCCCTCACGCTCAACAATCGGCTCTATGCTTTTAACTTCATCAAAATTATGTTTAATGATAGCCATTGTATTCTCATAATCCGGTAAGGGCTCACGATTGAAAGATGTGATAATGATATGCGATGAAAATCTTTCGGCTGTTTGATGCAGTTTGCGGTCGAAACCTTCAAGAATGGAAAGTGATAAAATCAGCGCCATACAACCCAATACAACGCTCAACATTGCAACAATTTTCGTGAAATTTAAAAATCGCTTTCTGCGAACGCCCGTTGATAATCTTGACGAAATTAGTCTGATAAGTGAATAATTCATGCCAATATTATTAGGAGTTTTTAATTAATTCGCGAGCAATGACGATTTGCTGAATTTCAGACGTTCCTTCATAAATTTCGGTAACCTTGGCATCTCGCATCATCCGCTCGACCTGATAGTCACGCACATAGCCATATCCGCCGTGTATTTGGACGGCTTCTCGGGTAACTTCGTTTGCAATTGTGGAAGCGAACAATTTAGCTTCGGAACTTTGCCGTATATGGTCCATTTTATTGTCTCGCAACCATGCCGCTTTCAGGGTCAACAATCGAGCCGCATTGATTTTCATGGACATTTGAGCAAGTTTGGCTTGAATTAATTGATGCTCACAAATAGGCACATCCATTGTTTTACGTTCTTTGGAATACTTCAGTGCGGCTTCGAAGGCTCCCTGAGCTATACCTACAGATTGAGCGGCTATACCGATTCTGCCGCCGTTAAGACCTTTCATCGCGATATAGAAGCCCTCGCCTACTTGCCCAATCAGTTGCTCATCTGTCAATCTGACGTTTGTCAAGCCCAATGAGCATGTATCGGAGGCTCTCATTCCCATTTTATCTTCCTTTTTTGCGGGTTCAAAACCGGGCGTCCCCTTTGGTATAACAAATGCGGCAATGCCTTTGTGGCGGAGTTCGGGACTTGTCTGTGCAAAAACTATATAAGTATCAGCATTTTGTCCGGAAGATATCCAGTTTTTCATGCCGTTAAGCACCCATTCACTGCCTTCACGAATAGCCAATGTATGCTGTTGGCGAGCATCGGAGCCGGCTTCGGGCTCACTCAGGCAATATGCACCAATTTGTCTGCCCTCAGCAAGCGGGCGTAGAAATTTTTCCTTTTGCGCGTCGTTGCCGTAATTTTCCAGAATCCAACAAACGAGGGAATTTTGTACTGAAATGATGATGCTTGTTGCGGCATCAACTTTGGCGAATTCTTCCATAGCAAGCACATAACTTATAGCATCAAGTCCAGAGCCTCCCCAATCAGGCGATACCATCATTCCCAAGAAACCAAGTTCGCCGAGCTTCATTAATATTTCTCGGGGATATTCGGCATTGATGTCTCTTTCGATTACTCCCGGCGCCATTTCCTCTCGTGCAAATTTTGCGGCTGTGTCTTGAATTTGAATCTGTAATTTGCTAAATTCGAAACTTATCATTCTGAACTCCTAAAAATTTTCAAGCATATTTTCAAAAAGTTAAATTTACACAAAAAAATCTGCATATGCAAGTAATTAAATAATAAACATAAGCTACAACTTTTTTTGGCTAAAACTGTCTTATATATTGTATCTTTTGTACAACGCAAAATATTCATTATTTTTGGACAAACTAATTGACAATATACTAAGGAGTAGATAAAATGAAACAAATTACCTGTTTAGTGATGCTGATTTTATTCGGGTATATCGGAGTTATGGCACAACCGAAACTCGAAATCGAAGGCGGCACTACTTATGACTGGGGTAATGTCACACCTGAACAAAACCCGTTGAAGGCAAGCGTCAAACTTTACAACAAAGGCAATCAAATGCTTGAAATCAAAAGGGTGAAACCCGGATGCGGATGCACAACCGCACCGTTAGATACGAATTTGATTGAACCGGGTAAATACGCTACACTTGATATTACGCTAAACGTTTCTACGTTTGACGGCCCCGTCACAAAAAGCATAAGCATATTTACTAACGAACCCGAAGACAGGACTTTGCTTATGATCAAGGCAAATGTTATGAGACCAATAACAGTTTTTCCGAAATTTTTAAGTTTTCCGAAACTGTTTTTGAATGAAGAAAGCGTCGGAAAAGTTGTTATAACTAATAATACCGACCACCCCGTAACAGTAACTGAAGTTCTGGCAACAGCTCGCGTGATTGCGGGAACTGTGGATGGTGAAGCGACAATGAACATAAATATCGTAGCAGGAACTGTCATCAAGCCGAAGCAACCATACTCTCTCGAGGCGACGCTTTTGCCCAAAGCGGCTGGGAGACTTTCATCTAAAGTCACTCTCAAAACAGATAGCAAGGAGGTGCCGTTGATAGAAGTTTCCGGTTGGGGGAATATCGTTGACCCCAGCGAAGTGAACAAACCCGTCGGCAGTAAATAGATATTCGGAAGTTTTGAAAATGGGGCTTTTAAATTAAAGTCCTATTTTTTCTCATATTATTAACGAAGTAAGGGCAAACAACGACGCGTTTGCCCTTAATATTTTTTTATTGCGAAATTCTTTAGAAAAACAAGAATGCCGCTAATAGTATCCTAATATTGGCGATGTTGTGCGTGTTTTCAACCACACCTTTGGAATTTGGTTTACCGTAAGCGGCTTGAGTCATTTCAAGTTCGCTTGAGAATTGTGTGTTGCCAGTTCTGTAGGATAATCTCGGTGACAGACGCACAACATTGTCAATATTTGCACCTCTTGCATATACCAATTTATTGACGATATCCTTATCAACGCCAAAATTCTTGGAAAATCCCCCGATGAAGCCGATTTTCCAAATTTTGCCGTATTCTACGTCAATAAATCCCGAGAATGTATTCAGCGGAGAATATTCCCATTCCTTTGTTTCCTCGTTAATTCCCGTTACCGCATAGCCTCCGAGCATAGTAAGAGCGAAAGTGTTTTGTCCGTAGAGTCCTTGCAAGGTAACGAAGAAATCATCTTCGGTGTATTTCATAACTCCGTTAAAAGTCACGGCATTAACCCGATTTTCGTCAATTCTGTTCGTTTCGGTTTGTTGTCTGGGGCGTAATGATTTATAATTAGCATTTGCGGCGAAAAGCATTTTGCCTGTTTTATATTTCAGTCCCAAGTTAAGTATAGGAATTAAACCGTTACGCAAATAAGCGGAACTGACACCTTGTGGTCCCGGAGAAGCGAAATCTCTTTCGGAGTATGCGGCTACGTTAATATGGAAATTATCGGCTTTGTATGTGTAACGAATTTGGGGATTTCTCGTAAACGGCTGGAATGGTGTGCCTGTATTGAATGAAATAGACTTTGCAAATGCTTCATCAATAAATAAAGGCGACCAATATTGACCAATAAGGAGTTCGGAAGTGCCCCAGTCGAGATTTACCGTAGCATGTCGCAATCGAAAACCATTGATGTCCGGTTCAGTGTGACCGAAAAAGGCGCCTTCGAGAATACCGGTAGTTTTCGCTCCCAGAAAATCCGGTGCATTAATTCTACCTGTAACTCGTGTTTGAATAGAAAGGATGTTGAAATTCAAACCTTCGTTGACATCACCTCCGTCAATTTCATTCTTATCTTTCGGAAAGAGTAAAAAGTGCCCTTCCCTGAAAGTTTCGTTCTGGCGTGTATCGAGCATAACGTCAGTTTTCACAAATCCGGTAAATTTAATTCCCCAGTCTTGAGAAAAAAGAATTCCCGGCGTTATTAATAGTAAAAATAAATATTTATACATAAAATCCTTTTGTTAAAAAGTAACTAAATTGTTAATTATTAATATGTTATTAATGTTCCTTGTCTTTCTTTTGCTTTTTGGTCCCATTCTTTTACTGTAATTTCGAGTAATTTGAGTTTGTCTCTGCGTAAAGCGTCAACATCAAGCCCGATATATGCTTGTGCTTTTTCTTTGCTCGAGATGTCGGGTAATTTTACGGGAATAGGCTGCCCGTATTTCACCAAAACTAGAGAAATCTGGGCTCTTGCTTGCTCGGCTTTTTGAATAGCTGTACCCAAAACGCGCAAGGCTTCAACAGGTGAATGAAAGCCAACTCCCTTTGCGGCAGCGA
This sequence comes from uncultured Hyphomicrobiales bacterium, assembly GCA_964637845.1. GTDB lineage: Bacteria > Bacteroidota > Ignavibacteria > Kapaibacteriales > UBA2268 > PGYU01. The sequence continues at coordinate 19,634 of CAZWXI010000041.1, forward strand.
CCCAATCCCACCGCCATTGTGCATGACGGATAAGTTTAAGAATATGCGCCATATCCTCCTCGGTAGCACCAGCATCCCATGCGGCTTTTGCTTCGATATGAGCGGCGGCTAATGATTTTTCTGCTAAACGGCGCAGTTCGAGAGTTTTATCCTGACGCGTATAGACGTCTTTGAGTAATTCTTCTTCACTTTGACGGTGGCATACTTGGCAAGAAGCGGCAATATTGCGTAAAGGACTACTTAGATGGTGGTCTGTGAATTTTACTCCCCCTTCCATTTTATAGGGCATATGACAATCGGCACACGATACTCCGCGTTGGGCATGTATTCCCGTCATATAAAGCTCATAATCGGGATGTTGTGCTTTAAGCATTGGGGCGCGGCTGAGTTTATGAGTCCAATCGGTAAAGTCTATCTCGTCGTAATATGCCTCCATATCGTCGGCAGAGAATCCCTTGTCCCAGGGAAAAGTCAGATAATCGCCAGGTTTCTTGAAATAATATTCAACATGGCATTGAGCACATACGAGCGAACGCATTTCTTGATGGGTAAATTCTTTAATGCTTTTACCTTGGCGTTCGAAGGCTTCGATTAAAGCAGGGCGGGTAATTCGTAATCGCATGGTCTTGGGATCGTGGCAGTCTTGACATCCTATTGGATTTACAAATTCATGTCCGAGATTGACCCATTTATTGTCATAGGATTCTTTCACTCCTATTTGGCTCATGATTCGTGGGACGTCTGAGCTTTTACATGTCCAGCAAGTCGACGGTAGAGGAGCGTCTTCGTAGCCGCCCGTACGGAGTGTTTTTCTAATGTTGTTAATAGCATGACCATGTCCTTGTGCCTGATTATAGTCCTTTGAGAATGGATGTCCGGCCCATAGAATTACAAGTTCTGGAAATTCTTCGAGGTAATCAATTTTAGCAGAACCTCCATGTGCACTACGGAAATTAGTATCGAGGGTCTGGCGATATGTTTCCCATTGACGCGGGAAATTTTCGCCCCAGACTTCGTTTCGAGGTTCAAATTCCGGTAATTCGTTGATTATTTGGAATCTTGCAACCTTTTCGGCTCGGCGTTCCATGATGGTTGCCGTAAAAATGCCAACTAGGAAAACTACAACCACTGTAGCGATGAAAAGGGTCCAATTGACCCAGGGTTTTCTCTTTTGTTTTTCAGACATAATATCACCTTTAGAAAAATTATTTAACATTCAATTCTTGTAGCCATTGTGGGATAGCGTCATTTTGGTCAGGAACTTTTGCATATGGGGTTGAGGTTTGGCTATTGACTCTTCCATGCGGAACATCACGGTGGCAATCCCAGCAAAGTCTTCCCTCGCCATGTTTGAAGCTTCTTGCGGAAAATTCACCCGCAGAAACGGAATTTATTTGGTGATCATGGCAGCGTTTGCAATTTTCTTGCACAACGGCAATACCGGCTTCCTTGATGAAAATTATCTCAGGTTCGGTTCTGGTTGTAAATACCGAGGCATGGCGAAAGCCGTCTTTAGCCTTAAAATAATATGTGTTGAAGATGTTGTCGTGCGGTACATGGCAATCGTTGCATGTAGCTTTGTTTCCATGGCTACCTTTGAGCCAAGTGGCATAGTGTGGTGTCATCAAGTGGCAATTTACGCATGTTGCGGGGTCATCAAGCAGGTAAGATGTTGCGTTTGACAGGTGAAAAGCCGTAGCTCCAATGCCTACGAGTACCCCGAGAGAGATTGCTACTGCCATTCGCCAGTTGTAAGGCGGTATCAATAATTCGTACAATTTTTTAATTGTCATATTCCTACCCTAATCAGATAATACAATCTTGTTCAAAAATAAGAAAATTTAGTTTATGATGCAAGTCAATTTTTACTTTTTAAGTGATTTTATCTTGTTGATTGTTGTATCGCGTAATTCGGAAAGAGTTTGACTACTCAGCATGTTGTATGTCTCGTTGCGGAGCTTTCCCCAAGTTTCATGTACTGGACAAGGCTCGTCAACACTGCATCCCGGGAACCCTAAAACGCAATTGCGAAATATCTCAAGCCCGTCAATCGAAGCAACTACATCAATCAATCGTACCGAGCCTGGGTCAATCTTGAGATAAAATCCGCCGTTATTGCCTTTCTTGGAGCCGACTATGCCAGATGTAGTCAATGTTTGCAGAATTTTCGATACAAATTCTTTGGGGGCATTTATTTTCTCAGCTATTTCTGTTGCACTAAACAGAGTATTCTTTGGAAAAGCAGACAGGTAGAGTACTGCTTGAAGTCCTAACTCGCATTTTTTAGAGAATATGACTGTCATTTTTGTTATCCGGTAAATATTTTCATCCAAAAATAAAAAAAAATTTGCAAATAAGAAAATATAGTCTTATTTTTGTATCGGATAAAATTATCCGATTTAAAAAAGGATTGTGTTATGATAAGAAAAGTAATTAAAATTGACGAGGAAAAGTGTGATGGTTGTGCTCTCTGCATACCAAGTTGTCACGAGGGTGCACTGCAAATCATCAATGGGAAAGCCAAGTTAGTGAAGGATTCCCTTTGTGATGGTTTTGGTGCCTGCATCGGCGAATGTCCTCTCGGTGCTATCAGTTTTGAGGAGCGACCCGCCGAAAGGTATGATGAAATCGAAGTACTCGAACGGCTTTTGGCTGGATCCGGTTCAGATATCAAAGGGCATTTGATGCACTTGTTTGATATGGGCGATTTGGATAATTTCAATATTGCAATCAAGTATCTCGAAAATCAAGGCATAAGAATCAATATAGTCAATAAACCTGCTAGTCATGATTTACCGATGCAGGGCAGCGCTTGTCCCGGTAGTCAAGCAAAATCGCTTTTCAAACCCTTGAATGTACTCGGCGATAAAAGGGAGGAAATACGCTACAACAACTCCGAACTCTCTCATTGGCCCATTCAACTTCATCTTGTCAATCCTGGTTCGGATTTTCTGAAAGGTAAAACCTTAGTCCTGATGGCAACTTGTGCTCCTGTCGCCTATGGCAACATTCAAGCCGAATACATCAAAAATAACGCTGTCGTGCTTGCGTGTCCAAAATTAGATTATGTCGAACCATATCCGACGAAATTGGCACAAATCATTTCTATGGCACAACCCGAAAAAATAATTATTTTACGTATGGAAGTACCATGTTGCTCAGGGCTAACTGACATTACAAAAAAGGCATACAACGCCGCGGGGTATTTCCTCGCGATAGAGGAACATACATTAGGAATCAATGGCAGTAGTGCCAAAATTAAATATATTAACTAAAATTGAGGTTTTAAAATGGAAAATAGCACAAATAGCGAAGCAACTTTACTGCAACTCGCCGATATGGTCGAATATGCAGAAGCTTCGATTGTCAGCAAAATTATCAAGCATTTCGATATGATTAAAGTCACATTATTTGCTTTTGATGCAGAACAATACATTAGCGAGCATTCCGCACCCTACGAAGCATTTTTCTACGTTATCGAGGGAAAAGTTGATTTCACTGTATCCGGAACAGTCCATAATCTAAAAACGGGTGATTTGCTCATCATACCCACAAAGGCACCCCACTCGCTCAGAACTATCGAAAAGTCGAAAGCATTATTATTAATGAAGCGTTCTTAATTCGGAGGTATAATGTTTTGCTATCAATGTGAACAAAATGTCAGGTTCAGATGTATGGATAATTTGGGAGTTTGCGGTAAGGACGACCTGACATCGAAACTACAGGACATATTAATGTACTCCATCCAAGGACTTGCGTATTTTGCAGATAAATTAACCCAAAACCGCAATATAATCGAAAAATACGATAAATACGCAATCGAAGCACTGTTTACAACTATGACAAATGTCAACTTCGATGCTCTACGAATAAAAAACATGATTTCCGAAATTATCGAAGCAAGAGATGAAGCAAAAAAACTCGCAGAAGAATCGGGTTTGATTTCTCAAGAGCAAATTCCTGATTTTGCAGAATTTAAATGGTATGATGATTATACATTTATCCAAGAATTCTGGAATAAATGTTCAATTCCCGTACGTCAAGTAAGATTCGGCAGGATTATTACTGGATTGCAAGAGCTTGTGCTGTATGGACTTAAAGGAATGTCAGCTTATCTTGACCACGCTCTAATCTTAGGATATAAAACCGAAGAACCATATGCATTTCTGCACCGAACTCTTTCTAGCGTTACTCTGAGTGACGACCCGAAAGAACTCCTTAAAATGGCGATTGAAACCGGACGCCAAAACCTTAAAGTCATGGAATTGCTTGATACAGCGCATACTACAAGATTCGGTCATCCACAACCTTCAAAAGTCAGAATTACACCGATAAAAGGTAAAGCCATACTTGTTTCAGGGCATGATTTGAACGATTTATATAACTTATTGCTACAAACTGATGGTAAGGGAATAAATATTTACACGCACGGTGAGATGCTTCCTGCGCATGGCTATCCCGAACTTCGCAAATTCAAACATCTTGCAGGTAATTACGGTGGTGCATGGCAAGAGCAACAACTCGAATTTGACCAATTCCCCGGTGCAATCCTTATGACAACAAATTGCATTCAATACCCTTTACATACTTATGCAGACAGGATTTTCACAACTGGACTTGTCGCTTGGCAGGGAATTACGCATATCGAGGGTGGAGATTTTACCGAACTGATTGATGCTGCAGAAGTATTGCCCGGATTTGACTCCGACGGCGAAGAAAAGTATATTTACACCGGATTTGGGCACAATGCCGTACTCAGCAACGCAGATACCATTGTCGAGAAGCTCAAAAACGGTGCAATAAAGCGGTTCTTCTTAATAGGTGGTTGTGACGGTGCAAGGATGGGACGCAACTATTACACGGATTTCGCTCGCTCTGTCCCCGAAGATAGCATTGTCATGACATTGGCATGCGGCAAATACAGGTTCAATAAGCTCGACTTTGGTGAAGTAGCGGGATTGCCCCGATTGCTCGACATCGGGCAATGCAATGATGCCTATTCAGCGGTCAAAATCGCAAATACATTAGCGGAAGCTTTCGAGACTGATATTAATTCACTGCCCCTTTCATTCGTCTTGTCGTGGTATGAGCAGAAAGCAGTAGCAATTTTGCTGTCACTTCTTTCTCTCGGAGTCAAAAACATCAAAATCGGTCCGGCTTTGCCTCAATTCATTGAGCCTGAAGTTATGGAATTTCTTGTGAATAATTTTGGGCTACAAGCAATTACAAATCCGGAAAGTGACTTGAAAGCGATTCTTGGTTAATTTATCCCCGCCCGCAATTGCGGGCGGGGATATTTATTATAATATATTATATTTCAACGACTTATGGATATTGTACCAGTTTTGACTGTACC
>CAZWXI010000042.1:0-24626 GCA_964637845.1 uncultured Hyphomicrobiales bacterium
TGAAAATTTTAATTTTAATTTTAATCTTATTTCTTTTCTTTTCCATAACTATCTCAAATGCACAATGGAAACAAACAAATGGACCACATGGAGTTTCATTCATAGTATCTTTAGGTTCAAATGGTGAATATATTTATGCAGGTAAAAATGGCGTAGCAAATGTATTCATTTCTCAAAATAATGGCGATTCGTGGGAAAACAAAAGTAACGGACTTGAAGGAATAATTTTAGTTGAATGTTTTGAATTTATTGATAATAATATTTTCATCGGAACAGGTGGAGGTGGAGTATTTATGTCTTCAGATAATGGTGAAAATTGGGTTCCCAAAAATTCAGGACTTTCAAATTTATTTATCAGATCAATGTTTAGAGTTGGTCACACTTTATTTATTGCTTCTAATGATAACTATGTATCTACTGATTTTGGTGACTCATGGGAACCAATTGAAACAGGTTTTACTCGTTTTAGTACTGCTCAAGATTGGACCTATAAAGACAATATTCTTTTTGCAGCGGAAGTTGGCTGGACAGGTCAGGGACCGTCAGGGCTTGGTGTTATTAAGTCAACTGATATGGGGAAAAATTGGCAAATTGCAAACAATGGATTGACTAATATTCAAGTTTATTCTATTGTATCTAATGATGAATTTGTTTATGCAGGTACTTTAGGTGGTGTTTTTATTTCAACCGATAATGGTGATAATTGGAATGCTTTTAATAATGGCTTAACTGATTTAAATATTATGTGCTTAGCTTTAAAGGACGAATATATATTTGCAGGTACATATAAGGGCGTATTTTATTCTACAAATAATGGCTTGAATTGGACATCAGCCGGCGATTTATTAAAAAATAAAAGTATCGAAGACATTTTAATAAGAAATAATGAAATATATGTTGCAACTAATAGTGGTATATTTTTGTCAACTGATAATGGGGCAAACTGGGAATCAAAAAATTCGAATATTATTTCAACTCATGTCTTGGATATTGCTCTTGCAACAGATAAAATTATTGCCGCGACATATGCCAACGGTACATTTCAGTCATCTGATAGAGGTGAGAACTGGACTGAAGTTGAAATTGCTTCTGAAGAATCAATTTCAGGAATGGAAAGCAAGAATAATTTAATTATTGCAACAGGATTTGGTAATAATAATAAAATATTTCTGTCCGAAGATTACGGTAATACATGGAATAATGTTTCATCTGATATTGATGCTACTAGGGTTTATGGTGTTTATATAATTGATGACAATTTAATTGCCGGTACTGATATGGGAACATATAAATCTACAAATCTTGGTGAAAATTGGGTTAAAGTTGATACAATTTATGGAATCCAAAAAATTGTCCGACATGATGACAAACTATTTGCCGCACCACCCTACAGTGGTCTGTTGGTCTCTTTAGACAATGGAATTAATTGGAGTAAATATACTGAATTTCTTAATAATAGGTTGGTTACTGCATATGCTTTTGATGAAAATTTTGTTTACTTAGCAACATTTGAAAATGGTTTGTACATATCGTCTGATAATGGTGAAAATTGGCAATTATCTGATTTTGATATATCTAATAATACAGTATATTCAATTAAAGTTGTTGGTGGCACCATATTCATGAGCGTTTATGGAAGGGGTGTTTTCCAATCTACAGATAATGGAGAAAATTGGAATGAGATTAATACTGGTTTCACGAATCTATATATAACAGAGTTGTTAGTCTATGGAGATGAGATATTTGCTTCCACAGCAGGTGCCGGTGTTTTCAAGGCTAAACTCATTGAATTTGGTGTAGTAAATTCTGTCGAAAATCAAACCGAGTATATAAATTATCTATATAGCTATCCGGCTTACCCAATGCCGGCATCACATGAAGTCAGAACATTGGTTTATTGGGACTTAAGCTTCGACACAGAAAAATATGACATTGCAGTTTATGATGTTTTGGGCAACAAAATTTCGGATGCGTCAAGCATTCGCATCGAGCCACTCACTGCATACAGCGGAAATGTGATTTGGAATTGCTCCGGCGTCGAACACGGTATCTATTTGATGCGAATCAAGCACGGCACCGAAGCCAAAACTATAAAAGTGATGGTTCAGAGGTAGAAGGAATAAAATCAAGAGTTATACGTTTACATTCAATTGTATTGAATAAGTATGAGTTGAATGAAAGTAGCGTTACATACATTAGGTTGCAAGGTCAATTATGCCGAGACAGCGGCTCTCAAGTCTCAGTTTGAGCAGATGGGATATTCGTTTACAGAATTCGGTGCCACGGCTGACATAATTTTAATCAATACCTGTTCGGTAACCAACAATGCCGACACAGAAGCACGAAAGCTCATACGACGAGTAAAACGCCAGTCTCCGAATGCGTTCTTAGGTGTGATGGGATGCTATGCTCAGCTCAAACCACAAGAGGTTGCCGGCATTGAAGGTGTAGATGCTGTTTTTGGTCAAAGGGAAAAGTTCCGCGTTCCCTCACTCGTGCATCAACTAATAGGCAAGGAACAAACTCAGGTAAATGTCTCGTGTATCGAAGATTTACCCTTTGATGTAGCATTGACAACAGACAACGAACTACGAACCAGAGCATTTCTGAAACTGCAGGACGGGTGCGATTATTTCTGCACTTTTTGCACAATACCCTATGCTCGGGGTAGTTCACGTAGTTTACCTTTCAATCTCATACCCGAACAAATTCGAAAAATTGTTGATTCGGGATATAAAGAAGTTGTTATTTCCGGCATTAATCTCGGAGATTACAGCACGTCCGACGATAAAACTTTCGGCGATGTCGTAGAGTTACTCGACTCGATGGAACTCGATTTAAGAATACGTATCTCATCTATCGAACCAAATTTACTCACTAACAGAATATTGAGTATAGTTGCGGCATCGGACGTATTTTGTCCACATTTTCATATACCCTTGCAGAGTGGCGCCCCCGAAATATTGAAAAAAATGAAGAGACGCTACAAAGTTAGCTACTACCGCGAACTGATCCATAAAATTAAAGAGAAAATACCAAATTGTGGCATTGGTATTGACGTGATTGTGGGCTTTCCGGGCGAAACAGATGCGCATTTCAAGCAAACATACGACTTGCTTGATGAATTACCAGCAAGTTATTTCCATGTATTTACATACTCCGAACGCGATAACACTCCCGCGGCAAATTATCCTGATTCGGTGCCAATCCATGTCCGAAAAGAACGCACCAATATATTACGAGAACTGTCGCAATCAAAACAACGCTCTTTTTACTCCGGCAGAATCGGAAAAATCTTAACCGTTATCCCTGAATCCTACGATGTCTCAACCAATACATGGAAAAGTTGGTCCGAGAATTATGTAAGAGTAAAATTTGAGTCTGGTGCCGATTTACCGAAAGATTTTATAAAAGTGATGGTCGAATCGGTACACGGTGATTATGCATTCGGCACAGTATTGACCGATTAGACAGCATGAATAACGTGTTTGACCACACCCTGAATTTCGAATCCCCAAAACGGCTTAATTTCGATTGGCAGAAATTTATCATTCGCCGAGAACAAATATACAGTACCTTCGATTTCACGATAAGTTTTAACCGTCATTTCACCATTTAGCGATGCAATTACAACTTTACCATCAGCGGGGTTCTCTTTTTTATTGACTACAAGTACATCGCCGTCGTAAATACCTTCATTAATCATACTTTCGCCCGAAACCCTCACGAGATAAGTCTCTTTTGGATTTGGTGCAAGCATACTGTTGAGGTCGAGCTTATCATAGCTCTCCGAGTTACTGCTTTTTCCGGCTTTGGCATAAGCAGAAATAATCGGCGCTTCAAAACTATACTGAGTTTTCAGTTCAACTATTTGTTTAACTTTCATAAGAGCATACCATAAAAACCTCAAAAAATGAGGCAACAAAAACAAAGCCAAAAACAATTAAAGTGAATGAATAATTTTCGTTACTGTTCCGATAATCTTGAATTCCATATACGGCTCAATCATTACGGGTAAAAACTGATGGTTCGGAGATTCGAGAAAAATTCCTCCGTGCATTTCGCGGAATATTTTTACCGTAAGAGTGCCATTGATGGTAGCAAGAACAATTTTGGAATCCGCCGGCTCGATTGATGTGTCGACTACTAAAATGTCTCCATCGCGGATACCTTGCTCGCCCATGTTCAAGCCGTGAACCTTAGCAAAAAACGTAGAAGCCGGATGGTCAACCAGCAATTCGTTGAGGTCTATTTCAACGCAATTATCACTTTCAATAGGATTAGGTAAACCAGCTGCAACTGATGTTTCGAAAAAAGGTAGTCGAAGAGCGGTTTTCTCATTCAACTTCAATCCATAAATCTCTATAATTTCCATTCTCTCCTCTTTATGCATATAAGAAAAAGAATTTACAAATAAACTACTTCCCCAAGTACTAATATAATCTTTATTAACGAATTTACAAACATTTTTCTTATATTCGCATGATTATTATGGAAGAAATCAAAATTTATACAGATGGCTCGAGTTTAGGTAATCCCGGTCCCGGTGGTTACGCGGCTATATTATTATATCGTAACCAAAGAAAAGTTATTAGCGGAGGCTTCAGGCATACTACAAACAATCGAATGGAGTTAACAGCGGTTATAGAAGCACTGAAAACAGTAAAACCTGATTCGAAGCATAAAATCATTGTTTATACTGATTCGCGACTAATCTGCGATGCGTTCAATAAGAATTGGCTTACGTCATGGCTCAAAAAAGGCTGGAAAAAAAGTGATAACAAAACAGTCCTGAACAAGGATTTGTGGCAGAAATTAAATGAACTTACCTCTCAGCGTCACATCAAATTTGAATGGCTAAAGGGGCACGCAGGTCATCCAGAAAATGAGAAATGCGACGAATTATCAAAAGTAGAGGCATCAAAACCGGATTTACCAAAAGATATTGGATACGCGTCAAATATAGATGATCTTTCAACCACGCGAATCGAACCTACGGTGCAGATTTTAACTTTAGCCGATAAATTCGTTATAAGAAAGGATGGTTCTGAAATTGTGTTGAATAAAAATGAAGCTTTGAATATCTATGAAAAAATTAAGACATACATATAATAACATGAACACGAGAAGAGATTTCATCAAGAATAGCGTATTGGCATCAATTTTTATATACGGAGGTGTAAAGTTACCTCTGTTTTCTCGGAATAACTATGAAATACTCGCTACGGAAATATTTGATGACATCATATCAAAAGTTTCACAATATGCTCACATACCCATAAGAGAATTAATGCTTGAAATTGCACGTTTATTTGAGGGAACACCATATATAGCTAATACTTTGGAAGGACCTGGCGATGAAATTTGCAGAATAAATTTCGAAGGATTAGATTGCGTGACATTTTATGAATTAGTGCTGTGCATTGCTCGAATAATTAAAAAAGGGAAAATCAACATAATCGATTTAGTGGACGAAGTAGTATTTGTCCGCTACAGAGGGGGTGTGATAGACGGTTATGAGTCGAGATTGCATTATACATCAGATTGGATTTACGATAATGTGAAGAAAAACATTATCACCAATGTCACTAAGTCACTGGGAGGTATAGAGTTTAATACAAATGTTTATTTTATGTCATCGAATTCGGACAAATATTCTGCGTTAGTAAATAATCACGATTTAGTAAATATAATTAAAGAGCAAGAAAAGGCAATTAATTCAAGGAAGCACTATTATATACCAAATCAAAATGTTGAGAGTATAGAATCAAAACTGCGCAACTGTGATATTATTGCCATAGTTACAGATATAAGAGGATTAGATTATTCACATACGGGATTGATTTACAAATCTGAAGATGATATTGCCTTATTTTTTCATGCTTCGACAACACAAAAAAAAGTAATAATAGATAAAAGAATTTCAGAATATTTAAAAAACAATAGAAAAAGTATTGGAATTACAATTGCACGTCCAAAAGAAATACGATAAATATTATTTATGCAAAATATATTTTCCCAATTAAAAAGTTTTGACAGGCAATTCTGGCTGCTGAACTTTATTCAGATGCTCGAGCGACTCGCATATTCTGCTCTTGTGCTGCAAATGGCTGTGTATATTTCACAAAAAGACATTCCCGGCGGTTTGCATTGGGAACATACTGAGAAAGGGTTGATTTTTTTCGTTTGGGCTTTAGTGCAAAATTTAATTCCGGTTATTACAGGCGGTTTAGCAGATAAATACGGTAGGAAAAACATTATAATAATATCATTAATTATTGCAACATCGGGATTTTATTTATTCGCTTTTCAAAGAGAATTTTTAGGAGTGATGATTGCGGCAATTTTTGTAGGTATAGGTCTCGGCAGTTTTAAACCCGCATTGCAGGGTATGCTCTCTAATTCCATGAGAGATAGATATACCGCTATCGGATGGGGATTGAATGTCATGCTCATAAACATTGCTTTTTTCTTTGCTCCTGCCTTATCAAAATATTTAGAAGAAATTTCGTGGCAAGTATTTTTTACTGCAACCGGTTCGATACTATTAACCATTATACCTTTAATATTTTTGATTAATAATGCATTATCGTCACCGGACGATGAAGATAAAATTACAATTAGAGAGATTTTGTCAGGTGTAATCCGATTGAAAATTCTAAGCTTCGTAGTCATAATGGGTGGCTTTACAATGATTTATATGCAATTTTACGAAACTTTACCAAACTTTATTTACGACTGGGTTGATACTTCAAAATTAGCGGAATCACTTAATCTGCCAGACTACATGCTGATGACTACTTCACTAGGTACTATGATTGATTTTAAATGGTTATACACTCTAAATTCCGGACTAATTGTAGTGGGTGTGGTAACTATCTCTTGGCTGATGGCAAGAATTAAACTCAGATACGCAATTTTGATAGGTGTTTTAACTGCTTCATTAGGTCTGTTTGTATCCGGAGTAAGTCCGATTGGTTTTATCACTGTAATAGGTATGCTTTTATATACATTAGGCGAACTGATTACCAATCCGCGATATATGGAATACATGGCGTCACTCGGCAATCGTACTCGACGCTCCGCATATATGGGCTACCTCAATATATCTTTTGCAATAGGTCTTGCGGGCGGCTCGCTTCTCGGTGGTTATTTATATCAGAATTATAGTGAAAAAAGTATGCTTGCAATAAGGTACATTGAGGGTGAAAGATTACCCATCTCAGATTTCAATCATTCGAACGCAATAGGAAAATTAGCAGATTATACCGACAAATCTGTCGCCGAAACAACCGAATTGCTATGGTCAACATACAACCCACATTCGATTTGGTATATATTTTTAGCAATCGGCTTGCTTTCGTCAATACTGGTATATTTTCATGCAAGATATTTCAAAGATAGCAAATAGAAAGTAAAAACTTTACAAATACATCAAATTTTTTTCCAAATGATTTTTTTATAAACTCAATCTTGATTAACTTACGTTTTTTGTATTTGACATATTGAAAATAAATTTTTTATTAAGAAATGAAGGAGTTTTATGGAACATGTTAATACCGGTAAAAGCGGATTACCTGAGAACGCCTATCGAGAGTTGAACACCGGCGAAGAATATAAACCGGTGATGCCCGCCAGCCAAGTATTTCCTGAAGTAACACCGTGGTCAGTAGGAATGGGTCTATTGATGGCAGTAATCTTTTCTGCGGCGGCAGCATTTTCAGGACTAAAAATCGGTCAAGTATTTGAAGCCGCAATCCCAATCTCTATCATAGCAGTCGGTGCATCATCTTTCTTTAAGAAGAAAGCCGCATTGGGGCAGAACGTCATCATCCAATCAATCGGTGCAAGCTCTGGTGTAATAGTGGCAGGTGCAATTTTCACCATCCCCGCTCTTTATATTTTGCAATACAAATATCCCGAAATCGAAGTGAATTTCTTCCAGATATTTTTCGCATCGCTTTTCGGCGGTTTTCTCGGAATTTTATTCTTGATACCTTTCAGAAAGTATTTTGTAAAGGATATGCACGGCAAATTCCCATTTCCAGAAGCTAAAGCTACAACCGAAATATTGATTACGGGTGAAAAAGGCGGAAAGCAAGCAGGAATATTGATTGTCAGCGGCTTAATTGGTGGTATATTTGACTTCCTATTCCATTCCGTTAAATTATGGTCGGAAGTTGTAACTTCAAAAATCATCCCGATTGGTGCAACATTAGCAGAAAAATCAAAAATCATCCTAAAATTGAATGTTTCAGCACTTATTTTCAGTTTCGGTTATCTTGTCGGATTAAAATTCGCCACAATAATCGTTGTAGGTTCATTGCTGTCGTGGTTGGTGTTTATTCCGTTGTTGAACGCAATAGGTAATATTATAGCCGGTCCCGAAGGGATAGGGTTCTTTGCATCAATGTCTCCTGAAGACATTTTCCGTACTTATGTGCGCCCCATAGGTATTGGTGCGATTGCAATGGCAGGAGTAATCGGTATCATTAAATCCTCAGGTGTAATCGGTAGTGCCTTCAAGCTCGCTGTTGTAGGTTTGACAGGCGGAAAAGACGGCAAAACACCCGAAGAAATCCGCACTCAAAAAGATATAAAAATGACTTTTGTAATATTTTTGTCATTATTTACGATTATCGCCATTTTCATATTCTTAATACTCGGAACCTCAATTACAATAACCCAAGCAATAATAGCTTTGGCAACATTGGTTATCATTGCCTTCTTATTCACTACGGTAGCGGCAAATGCGATTGCAATAGTTGGAACAAATCCCGTATCGGGTATGACCTTGATGACGTTAATAGTATCTTCAATTGTGTTGGCGCAAGCCGGCTTGCAAGGTCCACAAGGCATGGTCAGTGCATTGATTATAGGCGGTATCGTTTGTACTGCTTTATCAATGGCGGGTGGATTTATTACGGACTTAAAAATAGGTTACTGGTTGGGTTCAACTCCAGTTAAGCAGGAATCATGGAAGTTCCTCGGAACCTTAGTCTCTGCGGCAACGGTAGGAGTCGTAATTTACATTTTAAGTCAGGCATACGGATTTGTCAAGACAGACATGTTCCCCGACCCCCTCGTAGCGCCTCAATCAAACGCTATGGCGGCTGTCATTGAACCTTTGATGTTGCCCGGAGCACAGATACATTGGATGCTTTTCGTGGTTGGTGCAATCATCGCTATTTTGGTAAATTGGCTGAAGATTTCCCCGCTTGCATTTGCTTTAGGTATGTTTATACCATTGGATCTGAACACTCCGCTTATCGTCGGTGGTTTGCTGGCTCACTACATTGGCAAGAGCAGCCGCGACGAAAGGCTCTCAAACGCACGCAGTCAGCGAGGTACACTTATAGCTTCCGGATTTATTGCCGGTGCGGCATTATTCGGAGTTTTAGGAGCATTCATTTTGTTTATGAACAATGTGGGGTGGATTAAATTAAGCCTTGACGCAAAAGTATGGTCTGATGGTGCAATCGGCTCCGAAATTCTCGGTCTTGTGATGTTCATTTTGCTGGTAGTTTATTTCGTTTGGGAAACTATGCGAGCAAAGCCCGATAACGATTAGTGGTTCAGATAAGCTAATGAAGAAAAAAGCCGGCTTATAATGGGCCGGTTTTTTGTTATATAGTTTCTTAGTTTATAAAGCTTTTTCTGAGTTTATAAAGTTTTTTATTAATTTTGCAATTATCCATTTATTATTTTGAGGTTAATTATGAAAAATTCCATTATGAAAATGTGGACTTCAGTGGTAACAATCACAGTAATTGCTCCCGTGACAGTGCTTTCGCATAGTTTTTATCTGTCTGCTTCCAGCGGATACGCTTTTATGTATGCTGGAATGAATAGTTATAACGCCTTTTTAGTTGACCATATTATTGATGAAACCGGCTCTTACTATGAAACCAAGAATTTTTCTTTGGCTGAAGGATTAAACTTTGGCGTTGATTTCGGGTACCGGATTACTAAACATATTGCCTCTGAAATAGGTTTTTCCTACTTATCAGGTAATGCTTTCGAATTTGTTCAGAAAGATAAAAAAACTATTCATGACGAGCGAGCTATTTCGGCGACTATGTACCGCATAAGCCCAACGATTATTATCTCTACTGGCAATACTCTGTTAGCGCCTTATATGAAGTTCGGAGTTGTATTTGGAATAGGCAATATACATCTCAAAAGTAAAACGGGTAATACAGAAAAGGATTTAAAAATGAGAGGCGGTATCCCAATTGGAATTACGGGTGCGTTGGGTATTGAGTATATAATCAATGATAATTTTTCGTGCTTTGCTCAAATCAGTACAGTTAACATGAATTATTTCCCTGAAAAGGGTGAAATAACTAAATGGACGGAGAATGGGATAGATGTTTTACCCGAAAAATCTTTTAGAGAAAAAAACATTACATACAAAAATAAATATTATCTTAAACAGGAAGACCAAAATGCCGACCCGAATAAACCGCGCGACAATACTGGAATGTCATATCCATTCGGAAATTTTGGCATCAATATCGGTTTGAAGGTGAAAATCTCAGATTTTTCTTTTAAGCTGAAACAGGATAACCCGAAATGATTACGCCAACTACATCCGCAGAAAAATAATTCGCATTTCTAAAATTTACCAAATGTAAATTCGTGTTTTCATATTTTGAAAGCTAATTAAAACGGAAAAAACATGAGAATATTTTTGATAATTGCGATAATGGCTCTTATGGGCATTAATATGCAAGCACAGGACGACAGGTTAGATGATTTCACGTTCGATACAGAGCCGATACAACAGGAAAGCATACCATATTTTGCTGTTGCGGGTGGTGCTATTGTCGGATTCCACTTCCCGGATTATACTGAGTTGAACAACCAGTTGAAAGCAGCAAATTTCGGCGTACCTGAATTCAGCGGACTTATACCAATGTGGGGCGCTCAGGGATTTACGGGAACTGTTTTTGTACCTAACTTAAGAGTTGGCTTCTTCGGAATGGGTGGTACTACATCTGTATCTGCACCTATTGATGGTGAGGGTTCATCATCAAAACGTTACGTGGATTACTCAATTAGCCAATCCGGTATCTCGTTGGATTATGCACTTGTTCCATTAAAATCTTTTGCCATTCTCCCGGGAATATCCGTAGGACGAGGTAATTTATCAATTGAATCATATCAGAGCACTCAAGGTATCAGTTGGAATGACTTCACCCCTGTTCCATCTAAACCCACAAATCTTACCCGACTCAACAATGGCTACTGGTTCGTAAAGCCCGAACTATATCTTGAATACGCATTAACGAACTTCTTGATGTTCAGAGCAAGCGCAGGGTATAATCTTGTCTTCGGTTTAAAATGGAAAATGAATAACGAGTCCGAAGTAAAAGATGTTCCTACTCAACTCAATTCCCCGGGTCCACAGTTGCAAGTCGGCTTGTTCTTAGGGTTATTCAACTATTAATTTTTTTATTGCTGATTTTGAATAAAAAATTATATTTGTAGTTCGTTTTAATTGCAAAAACGAAAAAAGTGGGGGCCTGTAGCTCAGTTGGTTAGAGCAGCGGACTCATAATCCGCTGGTCGGGGGTTCAAGTCCCTCCGGGCCCACAAAAATCCGAACTCCGAGAACACTATTGAATGGAATGCCAAATCATAAATCACATCAAAAGGCAACAACACTTACTCTATCCTTCGAAGTACGATAGATTAAATATTGGTCCTAACAAGCTCAAACAATCTATTCGAAGCTCTATCGGGTATGGTTACATTTTCGACATAATTTCTGATAGAGCTTGTAACAAGCAAATAATGCTTGAAATTAGCTCTAAATTCATCATCTAAAGTAAGACGTACCATCAATTTTTTTTCACTTTCAGCACTTAACTTACTCTCAATAAATTTTTCAAATATTTCAGTTGCTTGCATATTTCACCTTATTTTTTTAATTTCTTTAATAAAAGGTTCTAACAATCTTAAAATTGTGTCCATTGCCCTATGACTTCGCCGCTTTACACAGTCTATGGATTCACCAGTTATGTTAGAAATTTCAGTACTTGTTAAACCTAAAAACCATTTTAAGTGAAAAGTTTCCTTTTGTTTTTCACTTAAATATTCTGATGCTAAATTTATAATTTGCAATAAGTCTTTTTGCTCAATTGAAGATTCAAGACCTATAAAAGGAGAGACTATTGCGTCCAAATCTCTACTTTCTATTGTAGCTGTATGATGTTTATTCTGTTTATTTCTATACTGTAGGACTAAATTACGTGCAATCCCATAAAGGTAATGAGGCAATTCAATGTCAACTTTCCCATTTCTCACTGTATTATAAAAACTGAACCACATTTCTTGATGAATATCCTCAGCATCCGGACTAATTTCACATTTCAAACGGCAATATAAGAACAAGCGTTTTGAATAACGATTGTAAATTTCTTTAAAAGCATCTTCTGACCCTTTTTCACCAATATGAATAAAGTCTATTAATTGCTTATCATCATATTTGCTAAATTCATCCAATTACATTTTCAGTTTTATAAACTTTCTCCAAGACATATACAACTTATTTTATTCATAATACAAAAATATAAAATTACTATGAATATTTAAAGTTATTAAAACAAAGTTCTCTTAGATCTTCACAAACTTTTCAGTCCTACTTCCTATTTTCACAAAATACACTCCGGAAGGCAGAAACGAAACGTCTATTTTAGTATTGCCGTCAATCAAGACTGATTGACTTACTTCGCGACCAAAAACATCAAATATTTGAACTTTCATGTTCGTAAATTGAATTGCTTCGTTGTCAAGAGTTATTTCAACGTAATCAATTGCAGGATTCGGGAATATTAAATGTGATAGTGTTTTTGATGTATGTTTAACATCTGTTTCAATAATGTCACTCATTTTAGCACGGTAAAAACCATCATTAGTACCAATAATAATATAATCACCAATTTTTTCAAATGAATTTATGTTCAAATTTGTTAACCCTTCATTTATTGAATTCCATGTTTTACCGTTATCATCAGAAGTAAATACCCCCATGTTTTGTGGGCTTGCAAATATATAATTATCATTAGTAAAAACATTTACAATCTCTTTTATTTGCATATTATTAAATAGAAATCCATCTTTGCTGATATATTCCCAAGAATCACCTCTATTATTGGACAAATAGACACCACTATTTTCACCATTACCTTGATATCCCGCAATAACTTTACTTAAACCATCTGTTGCAAGATGAGGTGAAGTTGGTGATTCGAGCGGCAACCCATTATTTGAAACTACCCAACTTTTACCCATATCCTTTGAAATATAAACATTTCTAGCAGCCGCAAATAATTGGTCATCCATTAGAATTAAAGATTTTACATTTCTTCCTGTTAATTCATTAAAGTCAAAATGCCAGTTTTGACCGTTATCTTCAGAAATGAAAATTCCAATGTTTGTTGCTACAAAAATAGTTTTATCGTAATTTACAACTGAAGTTATTTTTGTTTTAGAAAATGAATCGTCATTTGTATTCTGCTTTACCCAAGTAAGTCCATAATCCGTAGAAATATACAATCCTAAATTAGTACCTTTGTATATTTTTCCATTAATTACATCTAATGAAACTGCTTCAATATCATTTGTATTTATTTCTTCCCATGAAACTCCCATGTTCGAAGAATGGTATATTTTATCCTCGTTACCGGCAAAAATCTTACTATCATAAACAGATAAAAATTTAACTTTACCCAAATTCATAACTTTGTAAATCTGCTCCCACGTTTTGTTCTGTTCATCATACATATAAATTCCAAGTGATGTCGATGCAATTATTCTATTTCCTATTAAAGATATAGAATGAATTGATTGATTGTTCAATCCTTTCCCACTCCATGTAAGACCATTATCTTCTGAAAAGTAAATGCCATTAAAGGTACCTACATATATTTTATCACCGTCTGTTATAATGCTTCTTACGGTTACATCAAATTCCACAGGAATCCATGTTTTTCCCATATCAAAAGAAGAATGGAGTTTATCTGATGAATAAGCAAATAATTTACCACCATTAAAAAATGCTTTACTTACATTTTGATTCATAAAACCTATTACAGACCAGGTATTACCCATATCTGTTGAAAGATATAATCCCCCACCACCAGAACCAAATGCATTTCTTATTGATACAAAAATATTATTATTATCATCTTTTTCAATTGAGCTAATTGACAAGTCTTTATTTTTCGGTAGTCCTTGACTTTTTAATTCCCAACTATTTCCTAGATCTGTTGAAAAATTAATTTCTGCACTAAAATAGGCTCCGGCAATTATATTATTTCCATCGATAAAAAGTGATGAAATCCCATTCTTAAATAAATTATCATAAATCAAGCTCCAAGTATATCCTTCATCACTGGAAATATAGATTGCTCCTCCTGTATTTGAAGCTACTATTACATTTGCACTTAAAGCAAAAGAATTAATAGTATTTGATAAATTGGTTTTTTCCCATGTTATACCCTGGTCCGTAGAATAATGAATGCCATTTTGAGAGCCAATAATAATTTTGTTGTTGATAGTTATCATAGCATTAATACTTGCATCTTTTGGCCAACCTACATCCTTCCATTGAGAATAAGAAACATAGGCAGAAATAAATACAAATAGAAATACAAATAGTATAATTATATTTTTCATAATATCCTCCAAGTTAAAAAATAATTAAATTCAAAAATTTTATATTCATTAATCATCATACATTAGTTTAGAATTAGTTGTATAATTATTACAAAGAATAAAATTATTTTCTTTTTCATACTTTATTTTTTTTTACTCAGCACAAGGTGAATAACATTCTGTTGTTCTTACGTTCGTAATTGTATAAATTGTTCCATCCAAGTTAAAAGATTCTCCTATTAGCTTACATTGAGGTGTATATTCATCTCCGCAATAAACATTACCTGTTGTAGTTGTTACTGTTTTTTGTATCACGCCCAAAAGATCTTTACAATAAGTCAATGTCTTTCCACAACAGAATCCTGTCTGACATACGTTTGGTACTATTACAAAAGCTTTTTCCTCACCTCCAGGAACTGACCTTGACAAATCATATAGGCATAAGCCAAAACATTCACTAGGCCAAAAATACTTAATTGTCAATTTTTGTGGACATGTATATTGTAACCTGACGTCATTGAATATAGAATCACTTAACTGATCATATAAATTCTGAGTTAAATCAAATAATCTCGCTGAATTTGGAGGATTGTTGTAACAATTCAGATTGTGTTGATTCGGGTTACAATTCTTTGTAAATGGGCCTGGAGGAAATAAGTAACATACTAAGTCACAACATGCTTCCGGTTCAGAGATATTGATTCTAATGTAGTTAATTTGTATAAATGTTGTAGGAGTAGGACACTCACAATGTCTTATTTTATAGGTTACTATAATTTCGCAGCCATTGTAAGGGATAGCCTTAGACACTTCAGCCTCAGTGCCGCAGCCAGGGGTACACTGACTGAATAAAGTTTGGTAACAACTGTTAAATGGTGTGCCATATTGAGCAAATATCTCAAATGACATAAAGCATGTCAATAATGAGTATGCAATAATAATACGCTTCATAGTAGAACTCCTTAATAAATTTTTTATATATGTAACCTCCTTAATGTATATATGTGCTTTTTCAAGAAAAAGGGGACAATCTTAATTGGTTTGGTTAGATAATCGATTACGCTAAACTCAAAGTTCTCAAGTGCATGCTCAGGATAAGCAGTTGTTATAATAAACATCGGGATATTTGGATTTGTTTTTAAAAAATTGTTTTCAAATCCCAGCGGAGACAAGCAATTCAACCCGGAATGCATTCTATGCCTGTTATAGAATACCTCAATATAGCCGAATATCATCGTCTCAACTTCACTTGTAATATTGTCCATTCTTCCATTGTCAATCTATTTTCAGAAAGAATATTTGGATAAATTATTTCAGTCTCTCTATCGCTATCTTCTGTTTTTCGCTAAATTCGCACCGTTCGAGATAATTGGCAAAAGCACGTTTGAATTGTTCGTTTTGGGAGTATTTTTCTATTGCTTCCTTAGCGGCATTACTCAATTTGAATTGCCAATCCAAATATGCAGAAATCAGGTTCGCTATAACGTTACGGTCATAATAATTCAATTTGAGCAAGGCATTGAAGGCATTAATACGAGTTTCAAAATCAAAACTTCCACTTGTGTAATCAACAAGTTCGGCAGTATGCTCCTTAAATCCTTTCGCTATGGCTATTTTCAGCCAAGTTATGCGGATATTTCTTCCTCTCCATCCGATTTCATTTTTTGTTTTTTCCAAATAATCCCTATCAGGAAATGAGAAAGATAAATTTTCGAGGGCACGCTCCACATTTATATAACATTTATTCTTTAGAATTTTTCTGTATTCATGTTCTAATTGCAAAGGAACTTCTTTCCAATAATCCACCACTGCTCGCACGGTCAATTCATCGCCGTTATTGATTGCGTCAACCAAAACGCTGATAATCTCTTTGTCATCGGTGGCATTTTCTTTTTGTGCCAATTGCCGAATGATTTCGCTTCTGAGCAGATGGAATTTATCTTTAGCATATACATACTGCAGTGCCTTTGATTTTTGCTCGTATGGCAATTTAGCAAGTTCGAGCAAAGCGTCATAACGGGTTATCATGCTCTTTCCCATTACGGCTTGAGCATGAACTTCTTCATAGGGTCGTTCGGTGGTGAGTTGCTTGAGAACTTTTCTTTCCGGATCGAATGCCACGTAGAGAGGCTTTTCGTGAACAGGAAATTCGACCACGGTCGATTCGCCATCGAACCAAAAATCGAAATAAGTGTGCTTACCGTTGCGATGGCAAACTTCGATATTTACGGGCATACGGAAGTAGCCGACAAGCTCATTGACATCATGAATTTGATTTACGGTGCATCTAATGGTTTTCTTAGCTTCGTCGTAAGTCCAATCGAATTTGATATGAGGCTCGCCCCCTCGGATTATCCACTGATTGAAGAACCAATCGAGCGCCATACCGGTAGACTCGCGTATAGCTTTGAGTAAATCGAAGGTTTCTGTGACTTGGTAAGAGTGCTTGACTGTATAATAGTTAAAGGCAACTTTAAAAAGTGTGTCTCCCATTATATTTCTGAGCATATCGAGAACTAATGAACCCTTGGGGTACCACCTGTCGGTTCCTGCATGAGAATGCGCAATGGGCAAGCTGTTTGCTTTGGCGGCGTTCATTGTTCGCTCATACTCTTTGATTCGTTCCCACTGGTAATAATCCTCGCCGAAAATGTCTCTTTCGAATAACTTGGCGTAATATGTGGCAAAACTTTCCGTTAGCCATACGTGCTTATTGTTCAAATGCGAAACAAGATTTCCAAACCACTGATGAACGAGTTCATGAACGTTGACGTTTACATAATTACGCATCCACCAAGCCCGCTCGTCAATGAACATATAATCGCCGAAAACAGTAGCAGTAGTTGTTTCCATACCCCCAAATAAATAATTATTCAAAGGTGCTTGCCTATATAAGTTCCAAGGATACTTGACTCCGATTTCTTCTTCGAGAAAATCAATCATATATTCCGAAAACATGTAAGTAGTCTCGAAACGGTCAGCTTGGTCGGGATAATACCACAACTCGAGTGGTGTACCGTTGCTCGAGTATGAGGTACGGTAATCATAATCTCCGATGACTAGGCAAATCAGATATATTACGTGCGGTTTATCAAGTTTATAATGCCATGTTTTTGTACCGTCGCCGTTGTCACGTTCGAGAATTCTGTCGCCGTTCGAAAAAACTTTATACTGGGAGTCGAATGTTATGATAAATTCGCTCATCAGCACATCGTGCTTTTGGTTGATGAAAGGTACCCAATGTGCTGGACTGTGCGCCCATATCTGCTTTCTCATTCTCTCGCTAGGGTCATTCCAACCCGTAAAATACAGTCCTTCGGTTGGATATGCGTTATAATTAATAATTACATCGTATTCACCATGTAATTTCAAATTATCTTTCGGATACGCAATTGTTTGATTTTCAAAGACTTTAAAATCAATTTCTTCATTATTTATTTTAATCTTTTCGATTACAATTTCGGGAGTATGAAAAATAATGGAATCAATTTTCGGGCGTAAGGTACGAATGCTCATAGTTGCTATACCATCAACGACTTGTTTATATGGTTCGATTTTTAGCTCACCCTTGAGGTTGATTACATCCACCACCATATCCACAGGTTGGGCGCGCGGGTCGTAGCTGAAGCAATCGACAGTTTTCGGCAATTGTCCGAATGAAAAATATACTGATAATAAAAACAATAAATAAGCTAATAGATATTTCATAATATATTTGAATCTGAAATTGACAAAGAAATTTATGCAATTTAGTAAAAAATTCGTGTATATGTCATTAGTGCGTGCCATTTTTGCGTTTATTTTGTTCTGTTTGCTCTTATTTCCGGGTAAATTACTCTCGCAGAAGAATACAGAAAAACTAATCGTGCAGAAACCCGATGGCGTACATAATAGCGCTGAGCTTGGTATAGACATCAACAAAGGCAACGAGGAGTATTTTAAACTTGCAGTTGGCTATCGTTTAGATGTCTTGTTTCATAAGCATTGGTTAATTTTTGCATCAAGCCTTGAATACAAAGAAGGCAAAAACCGTTTGCTCGCAAATAAGGGGTTTATGCACTTCAGGGCTATGCGTGATTTGAGCGATTTTGCCGACCCGGAAGTATTTCTACAAGCGGAATATAATGAGTTTATCTTACTGAAAAAGAGATTTCTCGGTGGTACGGGCTTTAGGTTTGGAATTGTTGATTGGTTCTCGGTAGATTCAGTGTCGAAATTGCTTTTGCAGTGCGGTGTCGGAGCTATGTACGAAGTGGAGGATTATTCGGACGAAACGACCCGGAACACGAATTTATTCCGGAATACAAATTATCTAAGTTTTATGTTTCAGTTAGGCAAAACAACAGAATTCGTTGCTGTGGCTTATTTCCAGCCCGCATTGAGCAATTTCGACCATTATAGAGTACTCAATGAAACACGATTGACATTCAAAATAGCGGAGAATTTTTCTTTTTTCGTATCTTTGCTATATCGGTTTGACTCTCAACCCGTAAAAAGTATAAAACAGTATGATTTGAGTTTGCAAAACGGTTTTAAGATTGATTTCTAGTGGCAAAACGAAAAGTAACATATTATCCATATACCAAGCAAGAGATTGAACGCTTCAAGCAAGAGACTTCGCCTGATGCCGACAAGCAAGTCGAACTTACAAACAGCGTTTTGATAGCTCTGAGGCGAAATTATTTGAATACCGTTCAAGCAAATGCAAGGTTGCGAAGTACGGTCAGCCATTTTGCAAAAGTTACAAAATCAAAACCAATTAATGAACTCGTAAAATTATTGAAGCATTATCTGAAAAATCTCTAACTGTGGCGTAGCTCGAACCTCACAAAAGCAAAAGCCATATTAATGATTGCCTTGTCAACTTCTTTGGGAAGTTTGGCTTGGATTTCTTTGGCTGTTATCTCGGGCTTTTTCTTATAAATTGATTTGATTTTGGAGTAGAGTTTATCTTCGATGAAGTCTTTCCGGTTGAGCGGATGGTCGGCGTCGAGCAGTTCGGCAATACATTTTGACACCATTGTAATATTGCCTCCGAAGAGGCGTTTCTGAATTTCCTCGAATGAGGAGCCGGCTCTTATCATTGTAAGTGCGTCTTGTGCAAGTTTTGTTACCTTGTTTTCTCTTGGTTGAGTGCGAATTTTGGTCAATTCCTGCAGGAAAACTTTGGCATATTTCTGTACAAATATTTGGCTCAACCCCGAAACTTTCTTCAAATCTACTTCGGAATTAGGCATCGCAGTGGCAATTTTTCGCAATGCGGTATCACTTATGATGCCTCTCGGTACTACGCCCGCAATTTCAGCTATGTCTCGTCTTAAAATCACTAATCTTGAAAATACAAATTCTGCGTCGGGTGCTTCCATATTATCGCCTGTTTCCTCTTTGAGACATTTCGGTGCCAAATATTTTAAATAAACTCAACTAAAAAGGTACAAAAGTAATAAAAAATTTAGTATCTGAATGCAAATTTCTACAAAACTGCTAATAATTATCCAATTTTTGAATTTTGCTAAAATATTCACAATATCATTCGTATTAAAATTCAATCAATAACATTTTTAATTGACAATGTCGGACGTTAAAATGGGCAGCGACGAAAACAGCCGAATACTCGTTTTGGGAATTACTGGAAGTATCGGATCGGGAAAAAGCACCGTAGCCAATATTTTAGTTGAAAAAGGTTACAAAGTAATCGACACAGACAATCTCGCCAAAAAGGTCATTGCCGAAAATCCCGCAATCACCAAGGCAATTGCAAACGAGTTCGGGGTAGAAGTAATTATAGACGGCAAACTAAACACTACATTTATAGCTTCTATCGTTTTCGGTGAAGACAAAGATAAACTCGAACGACTAAACAGAATCACTCATCCGCCGGTAATAGATGCAATGATAGACGAAATCGAAAATCTAAAAACCGCTGGAGAAACCATCATTTTCGTTGAGAGTGCTTTAATTTACTCGGCGGGAATTGACGAGGGGTTCGACTACGTAATCGCTGTTACAGCAGATGAGTCTAAGCGATTCAAACGAGTTGCGGAATCACGCTATCTATCATTCAATGAAATTCGCCGGCGTAACGACTCACAAATTTCCACCGAGCAACTTGTCTCACTTGCTGATTTCACGATAGAAAATAACGGTACAATAGATGAATTACGCCAATCCGTCAATTTCTTACTCGGTTTAATTCTGCATCTCCCACCGAAAAACTTTTCATCCCGGCGATAAAAATTTTTTGTAATTTCGCAAAAACATCTTATTTTTGTATTCTTGTATTTTTAAGCAAAATACTGGGACGTCGCCAAGTGGTAAGGCAGCGGGTTTTGGGTCCGCCATGCGAAGGTTCGAATCCTTCCGTCCCAGCTTTTTTGTCGAAAGGTTAGTAAAGATGCACGATTTCAAGGTAGCGTCGGGGAGGTCAAATTTAGCACTGGCAAACAAAGTTGCCGGGCATTTGGGTATTGAATTATCCGAAACAACGGCACGAAACTTTTCAGACGGCGAAATTTGGGTCAAGTTCGAGGAAAACGTTCGTGGAGTTGACTTATTTATCGTCCAATCCACATTTGCGCCCGCAGACCATATATGGGAGCTATTGATGCTTATTGATGCCGCCAAACGTGCTTCTTCCAAACGAGTTACCGCTGTCATACCATATTTCGGTTATGCTCGGCAAGACCGTAAAGACCAACCTCGCGTATCAGTTACGGCAAAATTATTCGCAAATCTGTTATCGCGAGCCGGTGCCGATAGAGTAATTACGATTGACTTGCATTCCTCGCAAATACAAGGATTTTTCGATATTCCACTTGACCACCTGTATGCATCTCCCGTACTTATCAGAGCTTTGCGCAAGTTGAATCTTGACAATGTCGTTGTTGCCGCTCCCGATGTCGGTGCCGCTAAAACTGCGCGTTCATATGCTAAAAAACTCAACACCGATTTAGTCCTCTTGGACAAAAGGCGCCCCGCTCACAACGTGTCGGAAATTATCAATATCATTGGTGAAGTAAACGGACGTAATGTGTTGATTGTAGATGATATGATAGATACAGGCACTACATTTGTGCAATGTGCTGAAGCTCTAAAAGAAAAAGGTGCACTTGATGTTTACGGCATAACCGTTCATCCGGTGCTTTCGGGTAATGCCTTGGACAAAATCGAAGCAAGCGACGCTATCAAACTCGTATTGGCTACCGATACTATCCCATTATGGAGGGAATCAAAGAAAATTCAGGTAGTGACCATGGGAGAATTATTAGCCGAAGCAATTATCCGCACGCACGACAACCGCTCGATATCGTCACTTTTCGAAATAGAAAGATAAAAAACTAAGCGTTATGAAGGATATTTTATTATGATGAAAGAAATTACATTGAATGCCAAAATCCGTGAAACAGGCAAAAAAGGAGTAAAAGCCGCTCGTAACCAGGGCTTTGTTACCGGTGTGTATTACGTAAAAGGCGAAGAAAACATCCCGTTGATGGTGAGACCGCTCGACTTGCGTCCCATCGTTTATACGGCACAAACACGCATCGTTCAACTCAACGTCGAAGGTCACTCCGACCCCTTGCAATGCGTACTCAAAGATGTATCATTCGACCCCGTAACCGATAGTATAGTACATTTCGATTTATTGGGACTGAAAAAAGGACAAAAAATCGCCGTTGAGTTGCCGATTAAACTGATCGGTCAAGCAATAGGAGTTCGCCAAGGCGGTAAACTCATGCAAACCTTGCACAAAGTGAAAGTAAATACTTTGCCTTCCGACCTTGTCGAAACAATTGACGTTGATATCACGAAACTCGGGATGGGAGAAAGTATCACACTTGGTAATATAAGCCTCGGTAACATGGAAACCGATACACCGCTCGATACTACAATCGTACACGTCACAAAACCTCGCGGTACAGTAGCAGGGGAATAATAACACTGAATTACACAGAAATTGTTCATAAAAAGTGACTGCCTTTTGAGGCAGTCTTGCTTTTTTTAAGATAAAAATAGAAAAATTATGCAATAAAAATAAATGCAAAGCGATGGCAATAAATATTTAAGAATAGTTAGAGGCTAATCATTATTTAATCCCTATCAGCAAAATCAAAATAGTCTGCGACCGCCTGTTGGGATGAAAAAATACTTCAAAATCACTCCATAAGAATAGTAAATAAAAATCATAGATACAATAAATATGAAAAAACTATGCTATACGTATCAGCCGCTGGGAACATCGCCTATCGTCCGAAAATGCTCTTAGATGCAATAGTATATTTGTATCTGAATAATGTCTATAGTACAGAAAAATAGAGAAGAAAATAAAAAGCAATATACATTGCATCTGGCTCTGTAGCAATAATGAACCCGACCACAACACAATCAATCGCCTTCGAAGTAGTCAACAATTGCAATTATGCCTAAAAGAAATCTTCAAACAAACAGTATTATTATTACCAGGTAAGGACTATTGCACATAAAGAAAGCCTATATTGATGGCACGAAGATAGAGGCAAATGCAAATAAATGCACATTTGTATGGGAGAAACTGGTATCATGAAACAAGAAGAAAATCGTAGAAAAAGTAGATGAGTTGCTGGAATATGCTCAGAAGCTAGCCTAAAGAAGTTGAAAAGATACAAAAAAGAATCATTTATCCAGCGATAGGTGACAAGGGAAGTCGGCAATCGGGTAGAGAAGTTTGTGAAAGTCTAAACTATGATTTGATTTTTTTTATGATTACATTTTGTTTCGTCAGGTGTAACACGTGGCGGAATGAAAGAATATGACGGCGTAGTCTTGGGTGCGAACTCGAAAAGCCAGCTTGTGTCGTTATTTACTGGCAGTTTTACCAAATATGTCATCAATAACAGCAAGCGAGTAGTTTTTATCGGGCAATAGGAGATTGAGAACGAAAACTGAATTTTTTTAAAACATTTTCAAATTTTTTTTGATTAAGGTGTAACAAAACGAACTTTCACTTGTTTGTACATATATGAAAAGGTTCAAATTCAAAATGGAAAATTGATGTTGGCAATTTGTGACATAGGGATTTTTACAGAGGTACAGAGATACAGAGGAGTGCAGAAAACCTCTCAGTTTATAATTCTAATCGGCTCACAGACCATCGAGGTCGGATTTGATTACGGAATGATACGTAAGCACGGGGAGCTTCGGGGGTGTCAAAATATCCAACACATCGAAATTCTACATTGATTTTGTTTTGTGCTTTTTGGTTCTTAATGTTTTTTTAAATAACAGTTTTTATAAAAAATTTTCAGGAGAAAAAAATGAAAAAGTTCTTAATTTTGTTATCCCTCTTCATTAGTGTTTATGCTATTGAGATGAATGCATGGGCCGATTTCACTCCGTGTTTACCCGACTGCGAAAACGATGTTTGGGTTCAAGATATTTCATTGCCCGCACTTAAATTAGAATATGTAACTTTATGTGGTACTAACTTCACAGTAAGATATCGTTATAGAATAGCATGTAATCAATGGTATGATTACTATATTGAGGGTGTGGAATCAACGGATTCGCCGAGCGATATAAATGAGTGCATTAGAAGTGGTTATGCCGGTAATATGGCTTTGTTTTTACGCGCAATTTCAGAAGGATTAATTATTGCCAACCCTGCAAATTTTCCACCTTATAATGTACCCGATTGTGAGTTGATGTGGCGAGTATTAAAAGGTGCTTGTTGGTTTAGGGATTTTGTAACGGGAATTGGAGGCGGAGGTCCAAATGATTTTGAGGAAGTGTTGTTATCAAGTCCTTCTGACCCTTATACATGGGGAGCACCTGAATTTTTAGCTCCATGTCCGTCTATTCATTGTTGCTTAGAAAAGTATCGCGTTTGCAGGACTGAACAGGGATTAGATATAACACTCACCGTTTATCAGTCTCCAATGGACCCTGAATGTGCTGACACACAATTACCAACTATTAATTGTGTGCCG
>CAZWXI010000043.1:0-24308 GCA_964637845.1 uncultured Hyphomicrobiales bacterium
TTACCGGGAGCGCGTAGTTTTTCCAACTCCTTTAATTCGCCAATACTATCGGGTAGCTCTTTAAGAGCATTTTCGCTCAATACAAACTCATTGAGTTGAGAAAGTTTACCTATGCTATCTGGAAGTGACTTAATTTGGTTATTATTTAATCCAAATCTTTCCAACTTAGTTAGATTTCCTATACTTGACGGTAATTCTGATAATCTGTTCCAACTTACCACAAGTACACGAAGTTCAGTCAACTCTGCAATCGAGGAAGGCAGAGTAATAATTCTGTTTCCACTTAAGTCAAGTTTACGTAAATTTTTAAGGGTTGAAATTTTTTCAGGAACATAAGTTAGCTGGTTGTTCCAAATGATTAATTCCTCGAGGTTATGCAGTTTGAAAATATCTTCGGGAAATTCATCAAGGTCTTTGTAATGTAAGTCGAGGGATTTAACGTTTTCCTGCTCGAGAAGTGCTTTCTCGAGCGAATAATAGGTTTTGATATCTGCCTCTTCCATATAATTCTTCTCCGCAATTATTATTTTAACTTTTCATCATTCTCGGTTGACTCCGATTTTAATTTTAAATATAATGAAATTAGTTTAAACGATTATAAAAATTTTAAGTATAGGAAAATTTTTAAGCATGCATACTTTTCAAGTTTTTTTCTTAAATTTGATTTTTTGTTAATTCACGTTAGAAGTTATGAAAAACATAATTTGGTGTTTATCAGTGCTCGTTTTCTTGATTAGTTATCATTTGTCTGCTGAGTTCAATTTCCCGCCAGACCCCGTAAGATATTTCGAGCAACCTTTCGATGTCATAAAATATGATGCCTATTTGACTTTTGAAAAGCCTGCAGATAAGCACATTGTGGGGGTTTGCACAATCACATTCACAAATCGCGACTTGAATCCTCAGCAAAGATTTTATTTCCATTTATGGGGGCCCACAATTGATTCGGTGCTTTTGAATGGTGCGCTTACCGAATACTATGAATACGGTAATATTAAAGATGGTACGGGGGCATATTTTGTTAACTATATACCGGACGAAGTTGCACAAGTTTTTAATCTTGAAATTCATTATCAAGGCAAAATGCTTTCAGAAGGAGGGACAACCAATTTCGGTGGCGTTCATTACGATGACGGCATTTTGTATGCAATGGGTGTTGGATTTAATGCAAAATCTGTTTCTACGACACGGACCTGGCTACCGTGCTTCGACCATCCATCAGATAAAGCAGAAACATATTTTCGTTTCGATGTTCCCGCAAAATATAATGTTGCTTCTGTCGGTATCTTAGCCTTAGTAGCAGAAAGCGACAACGGAAGAACTGTTTATAGTTACAAAAGTTTCAATGATATCGCAACATATCTTATGACTTTTGCTATTGGTGAATTTGATACTATCAATATTAGGCGCCATTCCCCGAAAATTGTAGTTTACACCAAGCCAGTAATGCGAGAGGCATCTGCTTTTGTTTATCGCAAAGTGCCCGAAATACTTGAAGCATACGAAAGTTACTTCGGGAAATATCCTTTTGACAAAATTGGTTATGTAAATACCGTCAAAGGCTCAATGGAACATCAAACTATGATGAATATTGCCAATTCAGTGGTAATAAGTGCCTATAATACTAAAGATTCATTAAACTCAACTATTATCCATGAGCTTGCTCACCAATGGTTCGGTAATTTGGTCACACCCTATGACTTTCGGGATGCATGGCTTAATGAATCCTTTGCATCATTCTGCGAAGCTCTGATTTATGAAAAATTTTACGGCAAGGTCCATTATCTAAAACATCTGCGTGACCAACTTTCGATTTTCTTCAGTTATGGTGTACCGAGAGAAGGCGCCCAACCATTGTATGATTTTAACAGAGAGAAAGCGTCTAACTATCCTATTACAATTTACTATAAAGGTTCAAATGTGCTCAGCATGTTAAGATTCCTTATGGGAGATTCATTGTTTTTCGGCGGCATAAATCAATATCTGGCTCATCACGCCTATGGTAATGTTAGTACTGCCGATTTTATTGAGAGCATGCAGAATTATTCGGGCATGGATTTAAGCGAATTTTTCTCGCAATGGATTTTTGATAAGGGATGGCTCAGACTTGAATTAAATATCAATTCAATTAGTGACCTTGGAAATGAATATCAAGCCATTGTTACATTAACTCAAATGCAACAACAAGATAATATGCCACTATTCAAAACACCAATAGAGTTTTCATATTTAGTTGATGGGAAACCGATTGCCTCTGAAGTAGTAAACTTGACCGAAAACCCTACGCAAGCAGAACTAAAGTCAAATGAAACAACTTTTGCGTCAATTTCATCATTCAGGATAAATAACGGAAAACATTTCAATGTCCCTGCGCTCATTGTACGTTACACAGACATTGAAAACACGAGAATACCAGAATTTTACAATATTCTAAATACAGATTCAGCATTACTAATACAATTTGGTGAGATAACCGAAGTGGAAATATTTGTAATTGATTTGTCGGGCAGAATTATTTCTAAATCAAAAGATTTTACCACTGAATTCTTAATTACAAAGGAGGATTACGCAAACGGGGCTTATTTCGTCGTCTTAAAAACAAAATATGGCAATTTTGTTGAAAAATTTGTAAAATAATAAGATGAACCGTATAGAACAACTTAAAGCACGTTACGATACAATATATGAAAGGGCGTTAAAAGCGGCTCAAAAAGCACAGCGAGATATTGACAGTTTTAAGATTATTGCCGTTTCAAAGACTCAAACTGCTGATTATGTGGCTGATGCAGTATCGGCGGGTATTAAGTATTTCGCAGAAAACTACGTAAATGAATTGGATGATAAGCAAGAAATTCTTCGAAATGCCGGTATCATTGTGCCAGAATGGCATTTCATAGGTCATTTACAATCAAATAAAGTGAAGTATATCGCAGGATTTATTACGATGATTCATTCGGTTGACTCGAAAAAATTGGCTGATGAGATCAATAAAAGAGCCGAACAAAATAACCGGAAGATAAACGTGCTAATTCAGATTAATACGAGTGGCGAAGAATCGAAATCCGGAATCGAACCCAAAGATGCTCCCGAATTGGCAAAAAGTTTCTTGAACTTGAAGAATATTGAATTAAAAGGGTTCATGACTATTGGCACTTTTACTGATGATGAAACAATCCAACGGCGAGAATTCAGTTTACTGAGAAATACTTTGGAGACAGTAAACAAGGTGTATGGGATAGAATTAAGAGAATTATCAATGGGTATGACAGGTGACTATGAAGTAGCAATTGATGAAGGAGCTACAATGGTTCGCATCGGTACTGCAATTTTTGGAGAAAGACATTACACTAAATGAAGAATTTATGCTACAAAAAATAAGAGAATCTCTCGAAGCAATTAGACAAGAAACAGAATTTATACCTGACGTAGGAATTATTTTGGGAACGGGTCTGGGCAATCTTGCATCAGAAATTGCCGTGGAAAAGGAAATATCTTACCAAAATATCAGAAACTTTCCTGTATCGACAGTTGAATCTCACGCAGGCAAACTGCTTTTCGGCAGACTTGCGGGGAAGAACGTCGTAGCGATGAACGGACGATTTCATGTTTATGAGGGATATAGTCTGCAGGATATTACTCTCCCTGTAAGAGTAATGAAAAAAATGGGAATTAAGACATTACTTGTGTCGAATGCCAGCGGCTCCGTCAATACATATTTTCGTCGTTGCGATTTAATGATTATTGACGACCATATAAATTTGATGGGAACAAGTCCGTTAGTAGGCAAACATGATCCGGAATTTGGGCCGCGTTTTGTTGATATGAGCCGTCCATATTCACCGCGTTTAATCGAATTAGCCGAGGAAATCGCTTTAGAGATGCAAATACCCGTTAAGAAAGGCGTTTATGCGGCTATGTCGGGACCAAATTTGGAGACAAGAGCAGAATATAAAATGCTTCGGTTGATTGGCACGGACGTAATTGGAATGAGCACAATTCCGGAAGTGATAGTAGCGAATCAAATAGGTTTGGAAGTTTTTGCGGCATCAATTATCACAGATGAATGTTACCCCGATTCTTTAGCGCCCGTTAGTGTTGACGAAATAATTGAGGCCGCAAACCTCGCTGTTCCCAAACTTACTGTTATATTCAGAGAAATCGTGAAAAGATTATAAATTGCAACTTTTTTACTTGCAAAGTGTCTTTATTATAATTCAAATAATCAATCTGAGATAAAAATGAGATACTCTATTTTGTTGTTAATTCTATTCACAACCGCTTGCAGTATTAAGGAAAAGGTTATTAATCCAGTAAAGGAAAACAGAACTTTCATGATTTCCACAGATTTAGGCGGATATAGTTTGAAAGGTATTGACATACCGTCAGCTAAGCTAAATGAAGAGGACTTCTTCCGCAAAATCTTCCAAATTGACGCGAAAAGCAGTATTACAACAATTGCCGATAACGGTATGGATATATTCTTCTTCATGCCCGATGAAATGAAGATCTTTGTTGCGGACAAAAAAGATATGGACCAAAAGGCAATCATAGATTTCTCAATTCAGAATTTAAAACCTGTTTCCGTAACCTTTCCAAATGCTACTGATGCATACATCATTCACCGCGATGGAAATGACGTAACAATAGTTGACTTGACGGTTTACGAAATTGCCCGAAATATAAAATGCGGAGTAAGACCCGCTGCTATATCCTCAAGAGGCAATCAAGTTTATGTAGCGGACAGCCGCGGAAATGCTGTCCATGTGATTGATACTCGTACTCGTGCAGTTGAAGCAACAATACCCGTTCAGGTAGGGCCCTCATTCATCAGATTTTCAAATGATGGGAAATCGGCTATTGTAGTATCAACTGGAATTTCCGGTACGGGTAGTGACGCGACAAAATCGGAGGCTACAATAACATTTATTAATAAAGAAACTCGTACTGTTACCTCAACTACCGAATTGGGGTTTGGGCAAATATCACCTATCGAACAATATCCTTCGGGGTTTGAGGTAACTCAAAACGACTGGGGATTTATTCCGACACAAATTGGATTATTGAGAGTGGATTTACGCATCCCCGATAAAATATCGCTGATGAACAGAATTGCATTTAGCGGAATGGCATATAATCGCGAAGAAAACGAATTAATTTTCTACATTTCGGGAGATGTTTCAGATATTTATTTGGCTGATGATAGCCGAGCCGACATCAAGGAAAGTTTAAAATTCCAAGGTAAAGTTTTTGCCATTTATCCGCAATAGAACGGTATGAATACAACGAATTTCATCAATCTGGGTTCGCTTATCGAGCTTAGTGCCCGGCTTTATGAAAGCGGCGATAAAATATCGATTTTGAATATAGCACTACTCAGTTTAATGGGCAAATTGATGATAACGGGCGGTATGGTACTGACTAATGAATCAGGACAATTAGAACCTATAATCCAAAAAGGCAGT
This sequence comes from uncultured Hyphomicrobiales bacterium, assembly GCA_964637845.1. Classification (GTDB taxonomy): domain Bacteria; phylum Bacteroidota; class Ignavibacteria; order Kapaibacteriales; family UBA2268; genus PGYU01. The sequence continues at coordinate 5,463 of CAZWXI010000043.1, forward strand.
ATAGATTTTGATTATTACAAGTTGAGCAATAATTTCTCATCCGAGAGATTCACAAGTATATCGGCATTGACCGATTCCGAAAGCATAAAATATATTATCCCCATACGTAAAACCGATAGTCTTTACGCTTTGATTTGCTTGGGACGACCTCTCATTCCACATGAATTGAGCGACGATGAGAAACAGTATATCGAGTTGCTTTCATCAATTACCGCAAATGCAATCAACAATACCTGCATACTTGATTCATATAAGTATGAAAAGAATATTGCGGAAAGAAGAAGCCAATTGCTTTCGGCACTATATGAAGTTAGTCGTGATTTTGGGAGTCTGCTCTCTTATGATGAAATTATCCGTACTTTAGCCTTAACGGTAATGGGACAATTGACTGTCTCTAAGTTTGCAGTTTTTATCGAGAATCGGGAAGGAAATTTTGAGAAAATCTCTGATAGCATGGGGATTGATATTGAACAAGATTTGTTGCAACAACTATTAGTTTGCGAAACGGCTACTTTAGTTGAGCAATCCGATTTAAGCACACAAGCATATACATTTTGTTTGAAAAATTCTATTTCTGTAATATCGCCAATGAAAGTTCAGGGGAAAAAAAGAGGCGTGCTTATAGTCGGAAAGCGTATGAATGAAGAGTCGTTTAACTCTGATAACTTGATTTTCATTGAAGCGATTGGAAATACAGCAATGGCGGCAATTGAAAATGAGAGACTATTTAGGGAGGAAATCGAAAAAAAACGCTTAGAAAACGAACTCAATATCGCATTGGAAATTCAGAAAAACCTTTTACCAAAAGAAGCTCCAAAAATCCGAAATTTTGATATTTACGGTATTACAATCCCCACGCATCACGTAGGTGGTGATTATTTTGATTATATAAAGATAGACGAAAACTTATTGTTACTGACTGTTGCAGATGTATCAGGCAAAGGAATTCCTGCTTCACTTATTATGGCAAACACGCAGGCGGCTTTGAGAGTGTTAGCTCGAAATAATTTACCACCAGTAGCTATAGCGCAGCAAATAAATTATTTATTATATGAAAACACGGCTCCCGATAAGTTTGTTACATGTTTCTTCGGGATATTAAACCATGCTAAAAGTGAATTTACATATTTGAATGCGGGGCACAATCCGCCCTATTTATTCCGTTCCGACGGCACTATATATGAATTAAGTGAGGGCGGGTTAATTTTAGGCTTTCTCGAATCTGGATATAGATACAAAACCGGAACCATAACACTGCAAAAAGATGACATTATCGTGATGTTTACCGACGGAGTGACAGAATCTCACAATTTGAATCATGACGAGTACGGCGAGGAAAGACTAAAAGAGTTGATTAAATACCATACCAAAAATACTGCCGAAGACATAGTAGATAATATAATAAATGATGTAAAAAAATTTGCAGGGAAAGCCCCCCAATTTGATGATATTACAACTATAGTGTTGAAATGCTTAGGTATAGACTAACAAACCTTTAATCACCATAATTTACAGTTTCGTTAATTCGTTGTTTCAATAAATTCTTAAATAAATTTACTTCAACACTCTCTCCAAAACCAAGTTCGTTCACCGGGTCAATAACAGAACCGTTTTCAATTGGATATACATTGCATGTTGCTGAGTACATCAAGAAAGGACTTAGAGAAAAGTAAGAATAATTTGAATCATCGCAAACACTTTGAAATTTCAGAAAAACAATATACTCTTTACCTTTTTTTACCCAACCGCTACCTGTGGAATCCATCATTTTGGGCGGATATATCACCTTTCCATCATCATCAGCGATAGTAACTCCTATATCATCAGCAATAACATCCTTTTGTGGCACTCTTCCCCACTCTGGTCTATATGAAAATTGCAAATAATTACTTGGAAAATCGGCTAATTCAGAATCGTTTGTTTTTGTTGAAGGAGGATTAAGGTCAATAATTTTAGGTTTCGGCAATACTTTCCCTTTAATCGTATCCTGTATTGAACTTGTCACTATTGAAACAATAGGATGAACTGCACCGTTGTCAATCAGTCTTAAGGTGTCCTCAACAAGTACATGGGCAATTATCTCGGCTCTAATTAAAAGTTTATCGAGATATCGTTTCGGAGAATAATGCAGAACAAAATTTTCAATGTGATACATAATTGTACTTATTAAAACCGAAGTTCTTGTGTAAGTATAATAAGATGTTAAAGCAAAAAGCACGGGATTATAATCAACCATTTTGTAGAGGTATTTCATAATATAACGAAGAGTATCGTTATCGTACTGCCGACCAAGAAAAGTTAAGAACTCTTTTTCCGGAATATCTCTTCTCACTGAATCTAGTATAATATATCCAATCCTCACATCTTCAGGCATATCATCCGTTAAATAAGGAGTATGCGTTAAAATGTTCGTATTTGATTGTTAAATCATCGTAATCCGGAAAACAAGGCGGGTTTTGCCCAAAACTTTTTGATTGAAATACTGCTATCAAGATAGCCAGCACAAAAAAATATTTAGGAAAACTTTTCACTATAATACCTTTTCACATGAAAGCCGATAAATCGTGGAGTTCATCAAATTTTTCGTAACAAGCAACTTAGTATCGCTCACAAGGTCTTCTGCATTATCTTGATTTTTCGTCAATGTTTGTGCGTACACATAGAGCGAATCGGCGATTTCGCGGTACCGTTCTAAAAAGTTAGTATGTTTTGCTTTACGATTCAAGATTCTTAGAGCAATATTTTTTATTGTAAACAAGTAGATGCGCAAGACTGGAAAAAGTTGCAAAAAAAATTTTCCTAGGTGAATGTATCACTAAACGTTGTACCGCAAGTGTTATGAATATCCGATCCCTCTTTCCTTTGAAAAGGGCTTTAGAGTTGATTGTCGGATCTATCGCAGTGTGTATATCGTGTGGTTCGGTAATAAGGTGGAGAAGTTTTTGAAGTAGTAACTCTCTCACCTCAGTCCGACCATCTCCAAATGGTATGGAAAAGATATTATTTCAGGTCTTCCCGACGGCTTGTACTTCATTAAAATTTGAAATTATTCAGATAAATTTATGGTGGCGAGAAAGAAATCATTTCTTTACTATCATCATGTAAAAATTGCTGGATCACCTTCACCGATGGCTTCGATAAAGGCGGAATCCGAAATGATGTCATGAAAGATGCAGTGAAAGTAAGGGCAATTGGCGCGCAAGTCTTTGCTTCACATTTGCTCACGAATTTTCCCTACAATTACCAAGGAAATAGTATGATAACTAAAAGTAAGTGAGAGTTGTCGTGAAAAATTTTTAAGAAGAAAACGAATAAATAAAACTAAATCCCGAACGTCATATCCTAAGTGAAAATAAATTTTAGAACATTGGTGCTGATTATTGCTTATTTGATGAATTTCTTTCACGACATTCATCCTCATAGCCATTCTGATGAATCGCATCATTCTAAAGATAACTTTTTTATGACAATCGTTGATTTATTTTCGCACTCTCACGAAGAAACAAAAGCTGAAACCGACGAAAACAATGATAGCGATTATCCATTCCCTCATACTCATTTATTGCAAGGTCATACACTTGTACAGACAATAACTACCGTTACAATAAATCTATCAATTCAAGTCTATTACATACTACCTAATGTTTCGGAAACACCAATTGCGTCAGATGTCATCAAAAGGAGTTATCTCACAGATAAACTAATTTTCTATGACTCCATTTGGAGAATGACAATGATGTTGCGTGCCCCTCCACTTTTCTTCAAATCTTGCCTTGCTTGATTTCTTGATTATTTATCCTTATTATTTATTATTCTTATTATTATTATTATTATTATTATTATTTATTATTTATTATTTATTATTTATTATTTAGCAGGAGAAATTATGACTAAATATTTGTATTTAGCAGTGTTCATGCTGATATTTGCAGCATGTTCCAAAACAAGATTTGAAGATCATTCACATGGTCATGACCATGACCATTCTCATAGTTCGACCGAGGGACACGGCCATGGGCATACTGAGAATGAAGTTGAAAATATAAAAATTACAAAGTTTTCAGCAAATTATGAAATTTTTGCAGAAATAAATCCATTTGTCGTAGGGCAAGAGTCCGAGTTTATTATCCATTACACAAAATTAACAGACTTCAAACCCGTTACCACAGGATACCTTAGCATAATACTATCCGGAAGTATTAATGATGTACTTAAAATTGACACTGTTGCTCGCCCGGGTATCTATTTGGCAACTTATACACCGCAAAATAGCGGTAATTTCAATTTATCATTTATATTAAATGACGGAAATATTGCGGATACAATACGGGTTGAAGAGCTTATTTGCTATACCTCAAAAGAGGAAGCAGAAAGAAATACAAAAAAATCAGAAGACGGTATTGTATTTTTGAAGGAAGAGGCATGGAAAATTGATTTCGGATTGGAAAAAATTGGCTTAACGAACTTTCGTAACAGTGCTAAAGCAGTTGCAAAGGTGGTTTACAATCCTAAGGACCTTGTTTATGTTACTGCAAACATATCTGGTATCATTGAAATCTATGATAATTCACTTGTTGAAGGCAAAAAAGTGACTAAGGGAACTCGTTTGTTTACAATCATGCCAAACTCAACAAGAGATGATAATTATGCAGTTAGATATGAGCAGGCAAAAGCTGAGTTTAATAGGGCAAAAGGAGAGTTTTCGAGAATATCCGAACTATTTTCTTCGAAATTAACAACTGAAAAAGAGTATTTAGAAGCGAAATCAGCTTTTGAAAGAGCCGATGCAGTATTTAGAAATTATTCTAAGTATTCAGATGGTAAATCGAATATCGTCAAAGCTACTGCAAGCGGAACTATAACACAAATATTAATAAGCTCAGGCCAATATATTGAAGCAGGAATGCCGATTGCTGTTATAGCAAACAGTGAATCGTTAGTTTTGGAACTTGAAATTCCTAAGAACGAATTGTATAGATTAGGACAAATTAATACAATAAATCTAATTTATGCAAATGAGGCTTTTGACCTGACTGAATATGGTTTGAAACAAATCGGACAACCAATCATATCCAATAATTCGAGTCTTGCATCTGTCAAATATTTGTTTAAAAACGAACGCGGGGTCTTGCCAAATTCAGTAGTTGATGTCTATGTCAAAGGCAGTTCAATTGAAAGTTCAATAACAGTTCCAAAGGAATCAGTTTGGGAGGACCAAGGTCATTATTATGTTTTTGTTCAAAAGAATGGCGAACTTTTTGAGAAGAGAGAGGTTTTTATCAATGGATTTGATGGATTTCGGTATCAGATTTCCGGGGGACTTAATGATGGCGAAGTCGTAGTAACCAAGGGCGCGTATAGAGTGATGCTTGCATCAAAATCATCTGAATTACCGGCAAATGCACATACTCATTAGGGAGAAGGGAACAATGTTAGCTAAAATATTAAACTTCTCGTTGAGAAATCGAATTGCAATCCTGATAATAGGGTTGGTAATAATGGGTTTAGGTACTTTTATCGCAAATGATATGGAAGTAGATATTTTCCCCGATTTAAGTGCTCCGACCGTTGTTATTATGACTGATGCCAAAGGAATGGCACCCGAAGAAATTGAAAAGATGGTCACGTTTCAAATTGAAACTGCTGTAAATGGTGCGCCTGATGTTAGAAGAGTCAGGTCAAACTCTACTTTAGGTTTTTCAATTGTATGGGTTGAATTTGATTGGGGAACTGATATTTACAAAGCAAGACAAACCATCACAGAGAAATTGGCTCAGATAAATGAAAATTTTCCTGAGGGAGTTTCTGCACCAATACTGGCGCCACAGACTTCACTCTTAGGAGAAATAATGATTTTTGCGATGAGTTCTGATTCACTCAGTTTAATGGATTTAAGAACTTATGCAGATTGGAACGTGAAACCGAGAATACTTGCGCTTGGTGGTATTGCACAAGTTTTGGTTATGGGAGGCGACGAAAAACAATATCAAATTCAAGCTGACTACCAAAAAATGAAGAAGTTCAATGTGTCATTTGCAGAGTTAGAAGATGTATGTCGAAAATTCAACACAAATTCTAATGGTGGTATTTTTAATCAATACGGGAATGAGTATATTATCAGGGGTATTGCTAAGACGAATAAAATAAGTGAATTAGGGAGCAGTGTCGTTAAATTAATTGATGGATTTCCAATAAAAATTTCGGATATTGCAGATATTAAAATCAGTCCTGCTCAAAAAATCAATGATGCCTCTTATGATACCAATCCGGCTGTTATCATAACTGTCGTGAAACAATCTGATGTAAGCACTGTTGATTTATCAAACAAAATTCTTTCAAACCTGGAAGAGTTAGCAGCATCAGCACCTGCTCCGATTAAATTTCATACAGAGCCGTTCAATCAAGCTAACTTTATTGATACTTCAATAAACAATGTAACTTCTGCACTTATTGATGGTTCGATTTTTGTAATAATTATCTTATTTTTTTTCTTACTCAGTGCCAGGACTACTTTTATCTCCGTAATAGCTATACCTCTATCGCTTCTTACTACGATATTGGTCATGAAAGTACTTAATATGAGTATCAATACAATGAGTTTAGGTGGTATGGCTATTGCTATCGGTTCCTTAGTTGATGATGCAATTATTGATGTTGAAAATGTGTTCAAAAGGTTGAAAGAAAATTATCGGAAATCTAAAGCTGAAAGGCAAAATCCGATAAAGGTAATTTTTGAAGCTTCGATGGAAATTAGAGCCTCGATTCTCAATGCAACTATCATAATTATAGTTGCGTTTCTTCCATTATTTTTCTTAAGTGGAGTAGAAGGAAGGCTTTTGCAACCACTTGGGATAGCTTATATTGTTGCCCTGATTTCTTCGTTAATTGTATCTATAACAATTACTCCAGTCCTATGTAGTTATTTGATAACAAAAGATAAATTATTATCAAAAAATGAAGGTGATAATAAATTTGTTTCATTTTTGAAGTCAATATACAAAAAAGTATTGTTTGGCGCTTTTGATTACAAAAAATCATTATTAATTACGATTACCTTGCTCTTGATAGTTTCTATCGTGTCTGTTTTTTATCTTGGGAGAAATTTTCTACCAACTTTCAATGAAGGGTCTTTGACTATTGTAGTAGCATCAACACCTGGAATTTCACTTGAAGAATCAAGAAAAATCGGCAAGCAGGCAGAAGAAGCATTATTATCAATTCCCGAAGTAATTTCTACTGCACGTAAAACCGGCAGAGCCGAGCTATCGGAGCATTCTTTTGGTTCAAGTGTGTCAGAAATTGAAGTTCCTTTTAAACTCGATGATAGGTCAAGAGATGAATTCTTAGAGGAAGTAAGGGAGCGTCTTTCGTCAATTACAGGCATAGTTTATTATTTAGGGCAACCCATAAGCCATAGGATTGACCATATTATATCGGGAGCGAAAACAAGCATCGCAATCAAGCTATTTGGTTCAAATCTTGAAAAAATGTATGAACTTGCAAATAACATAAAATCTGAAATATCGTTCGTTGAGGGTATTGCCGATGTGAGTGTTGAGCAAATAGTTACAGTTCCTCAAGTTCATATCAACCCTAATAGAGAAATGTTAGCAAAATACGGCATCTCGATGTTTGATTTTAATAGATTTATTAATACTGCTTTAGCGGGCCAAATTGTGGGTAATGTTTATGAAGGTGACAAGTCTTTTGATATCGTTCTTAGATTAAAAGACGAATATAGAAATAATTTTAATGCTATTTCCAATATTACTATTGCTTCTCCTTTTGGGGAACAAGTTGTATTATCCAATGTTGCAAATATTGTTTCTTCAAAAGGTGCAAACGTTATTAACAGAGAGAATGTAAAACGAAGAATACTAATTTCTGCCAATGTGACCGAAAGAGATGTCAGGAGTGTAGTAAATGATATTAAGTCAACAATTAGCAATACAATTAATCTTCCGGAAAACTATTTTATAGAGTATGGAGGACAATTTGAAAGTGAAGAAAAAGCATCAAGGATAATTATGTTGGTTTCTATTGTATCTCTTTTAATAATCTTTTTTGTATTGCACTATGAATTTAAAGATTACATTATTTCAGGGATAATATTAATCAATTTGCCGCTTGCGTTGATTGGCGGAATTGCTACGGTATGGTTTTCTTCCGGTATTTTAAGCATACCGTCATTAATCGGCTTTATCACTCTATTTGGCATTGCAACAAGGAATGGAATATTAATGGTTTCAAGATATAATAAACTTATCGAGGAGGGTGTTCAATTAAAGGATGCTGTTATAAACGGCTCTTTAGATAGGCTAAATCCAGTCTTAATGACGGCAATGACCGCCGCATTGGCTCTTTTACCATTAGTTTTTGCAGGGGATAAGCCCGGAAATGAAATTCAAAGCCCAATGGCGGAGGTTATTTTGGGCGGACTTTTCAGTTCAACATTATTGAATCTTGCGATTTTACCTATAGTTTACTATTTAATTATTAAATGGAGACAAAGAAATGTATAAATATATTTTATTATCCTTGTTCCTTTATTCAAATGCCTTTTCGCAAAATTTTGATAATATTGTTAAAACGATTTTGTCAAACAATAAAGAATTGAAGGCTTACGAAAAATACTTAAATGGAATTGCTCTCGAGAGTAAATTTAACAATTTGCCTCCCAATCCGGAAATAAATTATGGCATAATGAAAGGTTCAGGTATTATTGGAGATAATAAGCAAGAACTAATCGTCTCGCAACCCTTTGAATTCCCGACTGTTTATTCAATTAAATCCGACATATCTTCTAATCAATTGCAGGTAAATGAGCAAAGATTGATTGAATATATGAAAAAAATAGTCTTGACTGCAAATAATCTACTAACTGACTATTTATTCCAAAAAAAATTAATTTCCCGTTATGAACTTAGATTATCAAATTATGCTAATATTCTTAAATCAATGGAGTTAAAATTCAATAATGCTGAAATAAGTATTCTTGAACTAAATAAAACGAAGTCAAGTATAGCATCTGTAAAATCAAAATTAAATCTTGCTGTCATTGAATTAGAATATCTAAAATCTTCAATCATCGGTTTAAATGGCGGGCAAATTATTGAGATAGCTATTAACGATATTCCTGCAATAAATTTAAATTTTGACAGAGATTCACTAATCACTGAGCTACAAAAAATTGATTATAATAATAAACTTTATTATAATGAAAAGGAGTTATATCAAAATAAGCTTAGATTATCAAAATCCGGTTGGCTGCCAAATTTCTCTGTTGGATATCGTTTGGAGCGGGAACCCGGTATTGATTATTCCGGAGTTCAAATTAGTTTGTCAATTCCGGTATTTGAAAATCATCATAAAGTACCTAAAGCAAAAAGTGATTTGGTTTATGTTGAATTAAAGCAGCAAGCATACAATTCTGAATTCAAAAACAATAAGATTAGATTATTTGACAAGTTAAAATTACTTGAAGCATTGGTAAATGAGCAAAAAAGTATTATCGATATCAACCAATATGACTTATTGCTAAAATCATTTAACTTAGGGCAAATCTCCTTAACTGAGTTTTACTACGAAAATACAATTTATTTTGATATTGAGGATACGATTTTGCAAAGTGAAAAGGAACTATACAGGAGTTATAGCGAATTGTTGATAGAAGAACTTATATCACGTTTTGCAAATTAATAAGCAAGGATTTGACTGCCTCATCCCATTCTCTTGAGTCAAAATAATATGATACGAGCCGGATCCTAATTGCGGGTTCCGGCTCTTTCTTTTTTATGAGTGTCGGGCGTTGAAAGATTTGCGGAATTCAGGCGAAATTGAGTTCCGGCTCTTTCTTTTTTATGAGTGTCGGAGCAATACCATATGCATATAGTATTCGAAGAGCAAAAAATAAAACACTTGCAAATTTCATTGGAATTGTATAGTTTTGTAATATGAAGAATTTCGTTTGGATATTGAAAAAGATCAATTATCACGAAGTTTAACGACAAAATATGTCATCTTTATATTTATTTTTGATAAAAATTACAATAATAACATGAAATATGAGATTGAAGATAATATTAGAACCCGAAAAGCGAGAGTACAGAGTGCCACTGAACTATCAGTATCCACTGAGTGCAGTAGTTTATAGGTGTTTCAGTATGCTCAAATCATAAAATTTTGAAAATCACAACCTAATAAGAGGAACAATTATGAGATTATATTTAAGTCTTGCACCTACAAATGAGATAGTCCCATTCGATTATCAATATCTTCTGCTTGGTAAACTCCATAAATGGCTTGGAATAAATGAATATCACGATAACATCAGTTTGTATTCATTTGGATGGTTATCCGGTGGAAATGTTAAAAAAAGCGGCATTGAATTTAAGAACGGAGCTAATTGGTTTATTAGTTTTTGGGAAGAAGAAATCGGGAAAAAAATCATATTCAATGCTCTAAAGAGACCTGATTTTATTTTTGGGATGAATGTTCATGAAGTTGTGATAAGAGATACACCGGCGTTTAGTAGTTATGAAAAATTCATGGTTTCAAGCCCAGTCTTAGTAAGAGAGTACACAGAAAATAAACAAGTGAAACATCTTACTTACACCAATCTAAAATCTGATGAATTAATGACTAAAACTATGCGAAGAAAAATAGCAGAAGTCGGGCTCAAAGATGATATAAATATAAAATTTGATAGAGATTTTCATAAATCGAAAACAAAATTAATCACAATCAACGGAATTAAAAACCGAGCGAATTTTTGCCCAATCATTATTGAAGGAAATCCCGAATCAATTCAATTTGCATGGAACGTTGGTATTGGTCATAGCACAGGTAGTGGCTTTGGGGCATTAATTTAAAAAGGGAAAAAATATGTATTATGTCGTTAAATATACGGGTCCGTTTGGTTTTATAAAACCTTGGACTGCTGTTAGAGACAGCGAAACATTCAGCCAGCAATTTTTAACACCATCTCTTATCGAAGGTATTGAGAAGAAACTCTTCCCCGATCTTTTAAATGTAAAGGGTATAAAGAAAATTGTTAGACACAGATTGTCGTATTCCGGACTTGATTTACAAAACGAGGTAACTTGGTCAAAAGGGTTAAAGCAAAAATCCAATCCATTTTTGAAAAACAGAAGCATTATTATTCGGGGAATTATGATAAATCCCATTCTTCATTTATCACTTCTTGAAGAGAATGATGCTGATATTGCTTTTTCACAAACAATATGCTTGGCGAGAAATGAAGATTTATTATTCCCCGTCAAAAAAATATTCGTCAATGAAGACGATTTCGACAAGATTAGTGGTTTCGAATTGATTTTTTCGGATGAGACCAATAGCTTTAAAGTTGGGTACAATCGCTTTGATGGCCGTAATATGTACGGCAGATTAATGGTGTTTGGAAATCCTATAGGAATATCTGATGAATGATTTGACACTAGTACTTGCAAAAAGCGGTGAATATGGTGCTGTCCCATTACTTGACCATACACAACATGTTGCCACTACCGCATTGTACTTTGCCGATAATTTCACTCATGCGTTTGACAAAAATGCCGTGAGATATGGAGCCATTTTACATGATTTTGGCAAGGCGCACCCATACTTCCAAAAATCAATTTCGGAGGACAAAAATGATGATTTTGATTTTTCTGAATATAAACATCGTCATGAAATATCATCACTCGCGTTTTTACCTGCCATTCCTAAAGAATACTGGAACCGTGCTATTGATATGGTTGTGGCACATCATAAACCCATTGAAAACGATACACGCAAACGTGGGATTCTCGACCTTGAATCAAATGACAGAAATTTTATTGAAAATCATTTAAATGGGTGGGATAATTGGAAGCAACACGGCATTGAGATTCTACGCTTTTTTGACATTCCTGTAATTGATATTAGTTACGATGATGCATATAATGCTATTGAATATGCTGCAAAGTATTGTCGGAGCAAAAAATATTCAGCTTCATTATACAGAGGTTTGCTTAAAGCTGCTGACCACTTTGCTTCTGCTTTTTCTTATAAAACCAGTGAAGTATTGAAAACTACTTTTCATATACCATCGCTGGAAAAATATTTCGATGAAACAAGGAAGTCAGATTTATATCCATTATCAATGATTGATGTGAGAGATTCACGGAAACATACTTTGGTTGTAGCGCCAACTGGAACTGGAAAAACTGACTTTTTGATGAAGCGAACTAATGGGAGGATTTTTTACACACTCCCTTTTCAGGCATCAATCAATGCTATGTGGAGAAGATTTAAAGAATTCGACCCTGAAAATCCCGATATCAGACTATTGCATTCGACATCGAAAATAGTTAAAGGTACAACCGTTGATGAGCAAATTATACAGCCATTAGCAGGTTCATCAATTAAAGTTTTAACCCCACACCAGCTGGCGGCTATAATATTTGGCACAACAGGCTACGAATCGGTAATGCTAGATGTACAAGGATGCGATATTATCCTTGATGAAGTTCATACATATTCTGATATCAGCCGCTCAATGGTGATCGAAATAGTAAAAATGCTTATTAAATTAGACTGCAGAATTCACATCGGTACTGCAACAATGCCATCGTCTCTTTATTCGAAGTTGCTTGATATTTTGGGTGGTAGTGCAAATGTTTATGAGGTTTGTTTAACAAAAGAGGTACTCAAAACTTTTAATAGGCACTTAATTTCAAAATTCTTATCTTTCGATAATGTTTTTGACTTAATAGACGAGTCGGTCCGTAATGATGAAAAATTGTTGATTGTAGTAAATACTGTCAAAAGCGCACAGAATTTGTTCAGAGAAATCGAAAATCGTTATTATGATATTCCAAAAATGCTTATCCACAGCAGATTCAGAAGAATGGATAGAGAAAAATTAGAGCACGAACTAAAAACCAAATTCGACGGGGGAGAACCCAATAGTGGCACAAAACCATGTATTGTTGTCTCGACTCAAGTGGTTGAAGTTAGTCTGGACATAAGTTTTGACAGAATGATTACTCAAGCCGCGCCTATTGACAGTTTAATTCAACGTTTTGGTAGAGTAAATAGGCGCAGGAGTATTTCAACTCTTGATGAACATAAAAGAACTTACAAACCCATTCACGTTTTTCTTGATGATTCATCAACTAAACCCTATGATAAGGAAATCGTATTGAAAAGTTTTGATATATTGCCCGACAATATGAAATTGTTGGAAGAATGCGACATACAAGATATGATTGACTCAGTATATCAAGAAATTGACATTAAAAATATTAACATGCATCTTATAATCAGAGACGACAAATTTATTCTTAAAGAGCTTACAGACAATAAGAAATCAATTTTGGTTGATTTGCTTGAAATTGATGGTGCTGTTTGCATTCTCGAATCTGACAGAGAAAAATACATTAATGCCAATAGTTTTGAGAAAATCAATTACGAAATACCTGTTAGTCTTAAGAGTATTTTGTACAATAAAAACAAATTCGAGCAACTCAAAGTGGGTTCATATCCATTCGTGGTTCCTCAGTCAGAGGATGAACATAAAAAATATGGTTTAGAATTTAATGAAATAAGTAATATCATTTAAAGGTAAGATTATGTACACAAGTTATATCGGAAAAAAATTCCTTGATTACTACAAAAAAGAATATGATAAACCCGATGATTATTCGGCTGAACAATTCTTTGATGAAGTAATGTTCCCTATTTTCTTCGATGACGAAAGGCATTTGATGCATGTAACTAATTCACCATTCTTTCATAAAGTTACAAATGAAGATTTGATAAAATTTGGCTCAAAAACGCTTTTCCAACATTGGAGATTTAAAAATAAAATTGAGTCAGGTGATTATGGTGGCGATGTTTTAGTGGGGTATGGTTCTAGTGATTTAACAGCAACTACATCCGGACAACTTAGTGATTTAAATGTAGAAAAAGAGCAGGAAGATGCTTATCTGTCATGGATTGGGCAAGCGCTCGCAGTTAGCGTTAAAAGTGGGATCGCTATATTGTTTGACAAGAGAGAAATCTTAATGCTAATTTATAGAGGGTGGAGCCAATATAGTGAATTTATCAAGCAAACACCGGGTTTAAAAGATAAGCAAATTGAAACTTGGAACGGCAACTATTTAACACAAATGCTCAATAAAACAAATGAATCCATCAACTCGAATGAAATCGAGGTTGAAACAACTTTGGGCAAACTTGCAATTCAGACAGTACAATGGACAAAGTTGATATTTGAACTATCGAAATACTTTAAAAATGAGACCTTAGTAACGCAAGTTTACTTATTGTCTCAAACTAATGTTACAATCGGTGTTACGACTTTATTTCTCCGAGAAATCTACAAAATGTACGAACTACGGGACATGATATTTATCAATGAGAAAGATACGGTATTAAGTGATTATCAAATTGAAAGACTAATGCCTTTCTATTCATTTAAACAGGCGTGCATGCAAGGTACAATAGGGCTCAGGTCAGTCGAACCAAAAGGATTGAGAAAATATACTCCAAAGGGTACGCTTATGTACTCATCAGGTAGTGATGTTGATATTAAAAAAGAAATTAATTTTTTTATTTACAAATTATGGATAATTGCTATGCTAAACAAAAAAGAACTTCTTGATTTATCAAGAGAATTTGCATCTATGCTCAAAAAAGCTGTAGATGAAAAACAAAGCACCATCGGACGCTCCAAAACCATATACCAAAACTTGGTCAAAGATATTTTTGACAGCAAATCTTCAAAACAATTTATTGAGAATATGGCAGAGCTTATTGACGGCAGTAATGGCGATATGCTAAGAAATTTGGTCGAAGAAGCCGTACTGATGCCAAGAGATAATTTTCCACTATTCTTGACATTAATCAAATTTGAATACACAATTTTATCAAAAAAGGAGAATTGACATGAAAAGAACCCCCTTTCTTTACATCCGTGGTCTAAGAAAAGCAGACCACACAGTATTTGCCGTCAATGACGGACAAAAATTTTATTATGACCCTCAATTCGGCTACAAACAAGCATACTCAAGTGGGCAACAAGTAAAACGCTCGATTATTGATGCTCTTGGGTTGCCATTTGCAGCTATAACATTCAATTGGGAGATTGAAAATTATGGCAAAACAGAAAAGGAATCAGCTAAACAAAAAGAACCTCATTCGCCATGCGACCCATCATACCCAGACCAATTACTTGGTGGTTATATGAAAGCCGAAACGGGTTCTCTTACTGTGAAGCGAAGAAGTCCGTTGTCTATGTCTGCTATGAGACCGCTTCACCCATTACTTGGCGGCATCGAAAATCCTACTGAAAATCTTACTTTCGACCGTACTTCACATCCCGAACACCATAAGGTAAATGTCTATAAAATCGAAGACAATAAAAGAGTATTGATTGAAATCGATGAATTGGAAGATTGGTTGGTAAAAAACCAAAGAAGTCTTCCCAACCGAGCATACATTCAGGACCAAAAAAGAGTATCAGGACTTTTTGTCTATGATATAGCAATTGATTTGAGGACTTTATTTTGTGTTTCTACAAATAAGTTAGAACCGGAACTATTCCCTAAAATAGAAGAAAAACTAAGAGATGAAGGATGGACCGAAACAAGTAATGTTTTCGGTAAATGCCTTTTGTGTCCCGAGGAAAAAAGGAACGAAATTATCGAATCACTTGCACATGCTATAATAAATTGGAGAATCACTTCAAATCAATCAAGAACATTTTCCTTGATGGAGAACATAGCTATTGCCATGAGTGACAATGCTAACAAAATTGCATTTGCCATAAGAGGTGAATTGAGCGACGCCACTGACAGACCTACTGCTTATCCTGTAATAGATGAAAAATCAGGTGCTGAAATTTTCATAACTCCACTTGTTTCAGGTATCATCCCCGGATTTAGTGGTTCGGCAGATGCACTCAATAAAGCAGAACAATATATAATTGATTACCTCAATTCATACGATTACGAAAAGCAAGAATTCAAATAATAATTAATAACGGGGCAAGAACGGAAACTTGCCCCGTTTTAGCTCAAGAAATGAATATTAACTCTTTGCTCACAACTGGGACTCAGATAAACTACTACTTTGTGTGTAAACGAGAGTTGTGGTTCTTCTCTAATCAAATTCAATGCGAGCAGGAGTCAGATATGGTGAAAATGGGCAAAATTATTCATGAAAATTCGTACTCCGAAGAAAGAAAAGAATATGAGTTCGATGCAATCAAAATTGATTGGCTTGATTTGAAAAATAAAGTGATTCACGAAGTTAAGAAATCTGATAAAGTTGAAGATGCGCATATTTGGCAGCTTAAGTATTATCTGTACTATTTCAAGAAAAACAATATTGGCGATTTCACGGGCGAGCTCAATTATCCAAAACTGAAAAAGAAAGAAACGATTATTCTTGACAACAACGATGTTCACTTCATCGAGCAAATTTTAGAGGATATCAAAAAAATCATACTCAGCCCCGAGCCGCCGCGATATACTGAACCAATGAAAATTTGCAAACATTGCTCGTACTATGAGTTATGCTGGATATGAAACGACAATACTATATATTCGCACGCAGATGCAGTTCCACCACCGGCACGAACATTCATATATGAAACGACAATATTATATATTCACTCCGGGTAAGTTACGACGTAAGGGAAACACAATTTTTTTCATACCGTTCAGAGATTATGAGCTTCAAGAAGACGAAAATTTACAAAATGAAGTCCTACTATCTATTGATTCCGATACAGAAGAATTAGAACCATCGGAAAAAATCGTTCTGCCGATTTACGATATAGATTCATTTTACTTGATGACTGAATCAACTTTCAATACCAAGTTCATTGACTTTTGTTCTAAAAATAATATTCCTATACATTTTTTCAATCGATATGGATTTTATACTGGAACCTTTTATCCGAAGGAGTATTTATTGAGCGGTTCGCTCCTTGTCAAACAAGTCAAGCATTATGCCAATAATTCTAAGAGGCTCAAGATAGCCAAATCAATAGTCTTGGGTGCCGCTTTTAACCTAAGCAAGAATTTGAAATACTATAATAATAGAGAGCGTGACTTACAAGCTCAAATTGATACTATCGAGTCGCTCGGCTTCGAGATTGGTTCTTGTGGTGAAATTTCGCAATTAATGGGCATTGAGGGTAATATCCGCAAGATATATTATACTGCCTTCGAGGAAATTTTAGGCAAAGAATTTGAATTCATTTCTCGAAAATTCAATCCGCCGTCGAACCCGTTAAACGCCTTAATTTCATTTTCGAATATGATGGTATATACAACCGTTCTATCCGAACTCTATCGGACCCAACTTAACCCGACCATCTCTTACCTTCACGAGCCCGGAGAGAGACGATTTTCACTTGCCCTGGATATAGCAGAAATATTCAAACCCTTGTTTGCCGATAGATTAATATTCAAGCTAATCAATAATAAACAAATCCAAACAAAAGATTTTGAAGACAAATTGAACGGATATTACTTAAAAGAATCAGCTCGTAAAACATTCATACAAGAATATGACGCTAAGCTCAAAACCACAATTAAACACAGAAAACTCAACCGCGAAGTATCTTACAGGCGAATTGTCAGGCTCGAATGCTACAAACTCATAAAACATCTAATTGGCGATAAAGAATACGAACCCTTTAAAATCTGGTGGTAACATGTATTGCATCCTTGTTTATGATATAGCCGAGAAAAGAGTATCAAAAGTACTGAAATTAATACGCCAATATCTGAATTGGATACAGAACTCAGTTTTCGAAGGCAATCTGAGCCAGTCGCAAATCGAAGATATGATGCAGAAAGCTAAACGAATCACCAAAAAAGATGAAGATTCAATAATCATCTTCACAATGCAAAACGACAAATATATAAACAAAATAATGTACGGAGTTGACAAATCAAAATTAACATCAAACATAATTTGACAATAAAGTCGTCAGGTATATAAAAATTATAAAGAAACATGCGATATAAAAAAATTTTCACCGCAGTTCTTTGACAATTGGTACTAAAAGACAAGAGCCGGAGCGCAGTCGTCGGATGACAAGCGAAAATCGTTTATTGCAGCGCGACGACAATTTTCGCATAAAATCAAAAAAAAAATCTTGGATTTATGCGAGATTTTAGTTACTTTTGTGGCGGCTTTTAATCGAACTATATTAGAATTGAAATTTTTACTAAATCCTGTTTGTTTGTTAAATGATATTCTTTTAATCGAACTATATTAGAATTGAAATAAATGAAGTTAAGAGCTTGAGAGAGTTGATTGAGACGCTTTTAATCGAACTATATTAGAATTGAAATACGCTTAACCGGAAGTTCTCTTGCGCCGCGGGTGCTTTTAATCGAACTATATTAGAATTGAAATGGAAGATTCACAATCGTAGGAGTTCCCAACTCAGTCCTTTTAATCGAACTATATTAGAATTGAAATACAAAATCAATTTTGTAACATTCGCCATTCGCTATCCTTTTAATCGAACTATATTAGAATTGAAATACGAGATGGAGAATAAAAAAGATTTGAGAAAGAAGCTTTTAATCGAACTATATTAGAATTGAAATCCTTCTGTGTCGCGCCCGAATGCCTCGCGAATAGACTTTTAATCGAACTATATTAGAATTGAAATAATGCCGCTCTCGCCCCGTCAACTACAAGGGTGATCTTTTAATCGAACTATATTAGAATTGAAATAAAATACCTGTAAACATGCATAAATACTGTACTACCCTTTTAATCGAACTATATTAGAATTGAAATGTTTTTTGATAAAATTACCTTGCTCACGAAGCG
>CAZWXI010000044.1:0-11054 GCA_964637845.1 uncultured Hyphomicrobiales bacterium
TTGCTAAATTAAACTTTTTTTCTTTTTTGCAAATAAATATTTAAGAGAGACTCATAATATTGTTGAAGTGATTATTTTGTCCGCTCCGAGCCCCGCAGGAAAAAAAAAACGGGAATTCAACCCTTTCCAAGAAAATGGTTCTATGGTGAGGAATTTGTCGTAAAATTAATTATTTATATAGTCACGACACATCTTATAATATTTCAAAAAAACAAGAATGAATCTATTTCTGAACCTAAATAATTAAAAAATTTCTTAATAAAAGTTTAAAAAAAATCATTTAAGAACATTATTTACCTTGTCACGAAACAATTCAATTTTTTACTATTGGAACTTATTAATAAAAAATAATTTGAAATATAATGAAACTTTTTGAAGTTTATCTTGTTTATAAGGAATATAAAGGAAGCACAATAAAATGATGAATTGAAAATGAAATAAAGATGAATTTGAAATGTAAAAAAAATAATTTGAAAATGAACAAAAGATTTATTAATTTTAATTCATAGATATTGCAAAAATTACAAAACTTTTTTATAAGGAGTTTAAAATATGGTACAAAATACTACAATCTTGAGCATGCTAATAATTGCATGTTGTTTCAGTGCACTTATAAATACAGTAGTAGCCAACGAGTTGCCTGAGGATTTTCCAC
This sequence comes from uncultured Hyphomicrobiales bacterium, assembly GCA_964637845.1. Classification (GTDB taxonomy): domain Bacteria; phylum Bacteroidota; class Ignavibacteria; order Kapaibacteriales; family UBA2268; genus PGYU01. The sequence goes on from CAZWXI010000044.1 coordinate 656, forward strand.
CATTTGAAATTTTTACAGCTGATAATCCTGCACCTGGTGCCATGCTTTTCTCTGCTAGGGGTCAGGGTTATGGCCCTTACTTAGTCATGGCTGATAGTGCTGGTAATGTTATTCGTTACAAAAGAGTGAATGGCAATACTTCAAATTTTGCTGTGCATCCGAGTGGGCTGATAACATTTAATACAATTGTGCAACCATATTTCAAAGCATACAGCGAAGCAAGAATATATATTGCCGATACATCATTGACGGTACTCGATTCGATTGTATCCAGCAATAGTCTTATTCCTGCACCGCATACTTCTGAAATGCTTCCCAATGGGCATATTGTTTTCTCATCATTCGAGGCACATCACGTGGATATGTCGAAAGTCGTTGATAATGGCAACCCGAATGCAATAGTTGCGGGAGCAATACTCGTGGAAGTTGATAATGACAAAAATGTCGTTTTCCAATGGCGTAGCTGGGATTATATAGAAATCTCGGATACCTATCAACCGATAAATGATTTTTTGAATATTGTAACCCTTTACTCAAATTTTAATTCAGTAGCCGTTACTCCCGAGGGGGATTATCTTATCTGCAATCGTTTGCTTTCTGAAATTACTAAAGTCAGTCGTGAGACAGGTGAAATCATTTGGCGACTTGGCGGAAAGCATAATCAATTTACGTTTCCCAATGAAAGTCATGAATACGCACCTGTGTTTTTCTCGATGCAACACGACATACGAATTTTGCCTAACGGAAATATAACTTTATTCGATAATGGCGAGCAGTACAATCCGCCCTCATCTCGAGTAGTTGAATACAAAATTGATGAGAAATTGAAAATTGCACAGAAAATTTGGGAATACAAGCCACCGTTTAAGATTTTTGCGGCATCGGGTGCATCGGCTCAACGTCTTCCTAACGGCAATACAATAATTGGATGGGGCAATACTGTTAACGACCCAATAAAACGTGATATTACCGAAGTAACTCCCAATGGACAAATTACGTTCGATATGGCTATGCCCAAGACTGTTACGGCGTTTAAAGCTTTGAAGTTTCCTTATCCCATTGGTGAGAAAAAGGCTCTTGTAATGCGAGATGAGTTATTACCGTTAAATACATACAAATTTGACAACGATGACAATACGACAGGAGTTAGTCTTGTATTTTCGACAATAGAAGGTTTTATGTATAATTGGATTTGGGTCATTCGCTATGATTGGGCACCACAATTTCCTATATTCGAAGGGCAATCTCCAAACGTTGCACCTTACAGATTTCATATAGATGCATACAACTTTGACGGATTTGATTGTGAGGTGCGCATTAATATTTCCAGCTTAAGTCTTACACAGCCTTATCGAGATTATTCTCTCTATGTTCGCGATTCAGTGGGTAAGGGGACTTTCAAGAAGTTAGAAACGTTTTATATTGACCAAGATAGAGAATTGAGAGCTAAGACAAGCAAATTTGGGGAATTTATTATAGCTAAAGACTACAAATATTCTTCGCCTCGTAAACCATTGCTGCTATTACCTAAAAATGATGCAATTGTGCCTGTAGCCTATCCCGTAACTTTTTCATGGAGTCCGCAGGGTTATTTCAAAACAGCGCATCTCATAGTTGCGTCTGATGAAAATTTTGAAAATGTAATCCATGACATAGATGATTTGAAAGTAACTTCATTTACTATTGACTTAGATGAGAACAAAAGTGAATATTATTGGAAAGTTGCTATTTCTAATGATTCCGAACAAGGTGAATGGTCGGAAGTACGCAAGCTCATCGTAAACGATTTTTATATTAATCTTATCACGCCCAAAGCGGGAGAAGTTTGGAACAAGGACACGTTGAAAAAATTCATAAGATGGGAAACAAATCTTGTAGGAACAGTGAATATCAATCTACTGAAAGATGATGAAGTAATAACTATCATTAAGGACACAATAAAAAGTCACACGGGTGCATACGCATGGTTTATCCCCGATGAAATAGAGCCGGGCACGGATTATTCACTCGAAGTTATTAGACTTGATGGCATGGGCAGCGCTACCACAAAGGGATATTTTGAAATAAAAGACCCGACCGCTTCAGTTGTAGGGATTAATGCAAACGGGCTACATATTACAAATCATCCTAATCCTCCTAATGGCTCCACAATATTTGAATTTCACTTGCCCGAATCAGGCAATGTGAGCATTACGATACATGACATCTTCGGACAATTTTACACTGAAATCTTAAATAACTTTGTAGAAGAAGGTAGTTATTCATTGAATTGGAATACATCATCACTACCCCAAGGAATATATATTTACAAATTAACAATTGGAAGCAAGTCTGTAAGTGGAAAAATAGTAGTTGTATTATAATTATAAGAAATACAAGATGTTCCAAATTATTATAGGAGAATTCAAAATGAAAATATTTTTACACTTAATAAATGCAGCATTTTTTGCAATAGTTTTATTTTTAGCTAATTCAAATCATGCTAAAGCCAACGAGTTGCCTGAGGATTTTCCACCATTGAAAATCACGAAATCCAATAATCCGTCACCGGAAGCTATATTTATGGCAAATCGAGGCACACTGTATTCCAACTATATAGCAATTTTACAAAATGATGGTAAGCCGATTGCTTACAAGAAAGTTGACAGAGAAAATTGGAACTTTGTCGTTCAGCCAATAGGTTTTTTAACAACAACTCAGTTGGTTGCTCTTGACCCGGGTGGTTGGCTAGATGCATATGTTAGTGTCATGGATGATAATCTACAACATGTCCGTACATATCGCGCAGGTAACGGAATGCCGGCAGGCGGACATGAATTTATAATGATGCCCAATGGACATAAAATTATGTTGGCTTTCGAGCCTAAACATATTGATATGTCTATGATTGTCGAAGGGGGTGACCCGAATGCCCTTGTGAGAACCTCAATTATTCAGGAATTTGATGCTGATGATAACATCATTTTCCAATGGCGAGCATGGGATCATATTCCACTATTGGAGAATTACGCTGTTTTAACGGGTAAATATATTTATCATACATTATTTAATTCGATGGATTTTGACCATGAAGGTAATGCACTTATTTCAAATCGGTTGAACTCTGAAATCATCAAAATTGACAGAAATTCGGGTGAAATGCTTTGGCGCCTCGGTGGCAAGTCTAATCAGTTCACTTTTATCAACGAACACGAACAAAACGCCCCTACTTATTTTTCATTCCAACATGATATTAGATGCTTGCCAAACGGAAACATAACACTTTTTGACAATGGTTTCCAGCATAGCCCAAGCTATTCGAGAGCCATTGAATACAAGCTCAACCAAGTTGATAAGACAGCCGAATTAGTTTGGGAATTCAGAAACGATACCGATATATTTGCCTCTGCAAACGGTTCGATGAGAAGACTCGAAAATGGCAACTCGCTTATTGGTTGGGGTTGGGTTGCGTCTGCATATAAAAAGGACTTAACAGAAGTTACATCCAATGGCGAGGTAGCTCTTGAGTTTGAATTGCCTGCTAATGTTGGCAGTTTCCGTTGGGTAAAATCAAAATGGCCACTAAATCAAGCCAAAGCAAATGTAATGATGGAGGAACTTCTAAGGTTAAATACTTATAAATTCAATACAGAAAACAATCTTACCGATGTTTCGCTTACTTTTTCACAAATGAACAATACTACACCATATAATAGAATTATTGTTAAGAAGTACGAATACGGTCCTAAAAATGCTCGATTTATGGAGCGTGCACCATATGTGCCTGCTTATAAATTTCAAATTGAGCAAATTGGCATAATAAGTTTCAGTTGTAATATCAAATTTGGTCTCGATAATTTGCCTTGGATAGTAAATCCTGAAAAATGGCTTGTGTATCATCGTAAATCAAATGATGATGGTATTTTCATCCCGCTTGAGACCACTTATTTATCGGGCTCGAACGAACTTTCCATTACAACTGACGAGTTTGGTGAATTTATTTTCGGTATTCCCACCAACGAACAAATGCCATTATCGCCGACGTTGTTTTTACCGGAAAATGAAAATATAATCAATCAAAACTCAAGTGTCGTGCTGAAATGGAGTACCCACGGCTATTTTCAATCTTGCAGGATCCAAATTTCCAAAGATGCTCAATTTGATGAAACCGTAATTGATGAAACACTCAATCCGACCTTATTCACGTTTGAAAACCTTGAACCGACAACGAAATACTATTGGCGTGTAAAAACAATGAGTGAATATGGCATAAGTGACTGGTCAGAAATTTGGACTTTTATAGCAGCACCTGAGTTTATAACGATTAAAGTACCAAATGGTGGTGAAACATGGTTCAATGATAATAAAAGGAAAATCATTCGATGGGAATCAAACACTGGAACCCCTGTTAAAATAGAACTTTTAAGAGATGGTAAAGTTGAACTTTTGATAGAAGAAGCTTTTATGAGCCATACCGGTGCATATGCTTGGGTGATTCCATTATCAGTTCAAAATGACTCAGCATACAAAATCAGAGTCACATCAGTTGCAGATAACAAATTAATTGCACTCAGCGAACAAAACTTTACCATAAAAGACCCGGCAGCGACAATTGAAAATGATATAGCTTTTAACTTTCTAACAGTAACCAATAACCCAAATCCAGTCGAAAATTCTACTATTTTTGAAATCTTTACTCCCGAATCCGGAAATGCACAATTAATTATCAGTGATTTATTTGGTCAATTTAATAATATAATATTTAATGATTATTTAGAATCCGGTAAACATTTTTTGACCTTTAACACATCATCGCTTCCGCAAGGAGTATATATGTACAAATTGTCAATAGGTAGTAAATCGGCAACCGGAAAAATGGTGGTAAGCAAATAAATGCTAAAAGTTCTGAAAATATTACCATTAATTGTTTTTGTATGCACCATAATTTCATATGGTCAACCCCGATATACTATAACAAAACTAAAAAATCCTGCCCCGGGCTATCTTTTGTTCGATTTTCGTGATACAAACAATAAAGCCGGATTTATTGATAACTATGGTTATAAAATTTTTGAAACCTCGTTCCTGCAAAATACTTTTTCATTGAAGTATCACCCAAACAACAAATTTACCTATCTTGGCGGAAATACTTATTATATACTTGATGGTTATTTTAACAAGATAGATTCAATTGTCAATCCGACAGATTATGATTTAGACTTCCATGAGATTTTGCTTCTGAAAAACGGTAATTATATGCTTCTATGCAAAGAGTATCTTCAGATTGACATGAGTAAGGTAGTAAATGGGGGAAATGAAGAAGCAAAAATAATGACAAATGTATTGGTTGAGACTAACACCAGCGGACAAATAATCTGGAAATGGAGAGCATATGACTATTTAAAAATAACTGACGTCACCGATAGAATTAATTTAAAATTAAAAAATATTGATTTGACCCATATCAATTCAATTGACGAAGATTCAGAAGGCAATATATTAATTTCAGTTAGACATTACGACGAATTGATTAAGATTAATAAGAAAACCGGAGATATTATTTGGCGATTTGGCGGTTCAGCAAGTAAAAAAAATCAGTTCAAGATTTTGAATGATAGTATTAATGGTTTTGTTGGTTTTTCTCACCAACATACAGCATCATTCCTCGATAATGGTAATATATTGTTGTTCGACAACGGCAATTTACGCAATGAACGCTTTTCACGCGCAGTAGAATATAAAATTGATGAAATTAATTTAGTTGCTACAAAGGTCTGGGAGTACAGATATTCACCGGATATTTACCAACGCAATATGTGCAGTGCCTATAGATTACCTAATGGCAATACCTTGATTAATTGGGGCTCTCACGGCATTACAGAAGTTACAAAAAACAACGATATTGCTTTCGAATTAATCTTTAAAGGAGATTTAGTTTACAGAGCATATAAAATTTTGCATAATACTGACGCAGTTTATAACCAAATAAACCAAAAAGGGATTTACGCATTTAGTGATGATAAGTACGATACTGATGCAACGATACATGTTGATGAATTAATCGGAAGCGGAAATACCCATATTCAGAAACATTATTATCCGCCGCATATTTCGCACTTTGCAGACTCAAATTTCTCGCAAATATATCCTTACAGGTGGGTATTTTGTGGCTCTGACATTGCTGAAATTAGCGGTAAAATAGAATTAGATTTGATAAGACTTCAAGAAGTTATTGAGCCTACTGAAGTGACGATTTATATGCGCCCTAATGAGGGTACGGGATTGTTTATGCCACTTGAAACGACATATGATCCCGAAAAACGTATGATTGTAGCACAATTCGATGGTTGGGGAGAATTTATCATTGCATCAAACCAAGTTTCAAAACCCATTTTGAAATATCCTTCTAAATCATCAACAGTCTTTACGAATATTGCTTTAGAATGGCTAAAAACCTCGGGGGCTACTGCATACATTGTTGAGATTGATACAATTACAAAATTTGTAAACCCCGTGCTTAGTGCAATATCTTATGCAAACAAATATTATGTGTCCGGATTAGAAAATAACACTGAATATTTCTGGCGGGTAAAAGCATTTAATAATAAAGATACCTCGCAATGGTCAGCAATATTTGATTTTTTAACGGAAATGACGGCACCTAAATTATTGTATCCGCTCCAGAATCAAGTTGGTATTAAAAAAACTGATTCTTTGATTTGGAGTTTTCTGAAAAATGTGGACAAATATCAAATACAACTTTCGCTTACTGATGATTTTTCAATTGTTTCACATGATATTTATCATAATTACAATTCTATTTTAATCCCAAATGACCTTAATCCTTTTACACAATATTTTTGGCGTGTCAGAGCAGTAATTCTTTCCGATACAAGTGATTGGTCTGATATTAGAATCTTCACAACTCAAATTCAATCGCCAACGGCTGTTTCTCCGGTGCATGGAGGTATAAATTTAGAATTGAACCCTATACTAAGATGGCAACCACAAAAGGGCACCTTCTTGTATGACATTGAATTATCAACTGATTCGACTTTTCTTAATATTTTAATACCTTATTATACCTTAAGTCAATCAAGTATTCAGATTCAAACTCTCGAAAATGATACGAAATATTTTTGGCGTATCAGAGCTTATAATACTATTGATACAAGCGAATGGTCTGATATTTATGATTTTCATACTTTGCTCCATAGTCCGATTATTACAAGTCCTCAAAATAAACAAACCGGATTTGATATAGACTCAGATATTGTTTGGACTAAAACTAATTCAGCAAATCAATATATTGTCGAAATTGCTAAAGATTCAATATTTACCAAAATACCTTATAATTTAATATCATCTGAAAATTTTGTCAAGCTTAACTCAAATCTTGATTATGATAGCATTTACTTCATAAGAATAAAATCATTTAGGGGTAACCATACAAGCACATGGTCAGATATCGTTAAATTTTTAACTGGATTAAAACCTATTGTCATTAAATCCCCTAATAATGACGAAGTTGTATCACCTGAGAATCTTACTATAAGTTGGCTTAATGAGAATGATGATTGTACAATTCAAATACAAATTTCAAATGACATAGATTTTATTAACTTGATAAATAATATTGATAATATCAAAGGTGATGCCATTCAAATTACACTGCCTCCGTTAAGTACATATTATTTGAGAATCAAATGCTTTAATGAGAGGAATCACAGTAAATGGAGTGAAGTAGCATCGTTTTCAACTTCATCTTTATCATCTATATATGACAATTTAGGTTCAAGTGGCATTCAATATAGTTTTTACCCCAATCCGTTCAATAATTATCTCTATATTGAATGCCGAATTGAACACCCCGGTAACTATAAGCTGATAATTTCAGATTTAACTAATAATTTAAACATTACCGTTTTTGACAAATACTTTGATATAGGTAGCTATATTTATATTCTAGACACAGGTTCTTTTCCTACAGGCACATACTACTATTTACTACAATCTAATAACAAAATTTTCAATGGCAAATTAATTATAATTAAATGAGGAACATATGTTAGGTAATAAATTTAGGGAAATAATCATTCTGGGAATTATCGTACTTGCTTTAAGCCAACTGACATATTCTCAGACAGACTTTTTTGTTACCCAAAATAATAGCCCCGCTCCGGGATATTTATATTTTGACTGGCAAGCCAATAGAGCCTTTGCTTTGGTTGATCACTATGGGAAACAATTTTATTACAAAGAACCTAGTAATGGGTTCAGAGGCTCATTTTTCAAAAGACTGGATAATAATTTGTGGGCATTATTTACTAATACAAGGTTTTATATTTATGATGATAATATGATTCTTATTGATTCAATTTCTAAGCACAGGGATTATGCACTAGATTTCCATGATATAATTTCGTTAAAAAATGGCAATTATTTGATATTGGCAACTGATGAAGTAGTTATGGATTTAAGCAATAGAATAGAGGGAGGACAGCCTAATGCAATTGTTTTAGTCAATGTTCTTCTTGAAGTAGATTACAAAGGAAATGTCTATTGGAAGTGGCATGCTCTTGACTATGTTGAAATAACTGATGCTACGGAAGATATTTCTCTAACGGATATGTTTATTGATTTAACACATATTAATTCAATGTTTGAAACCACTAACGGTGATATTGTTGTATCAATCAGACATTTTGACGAAGTCGCATGTATCAGTAAGTCCACCGGACAATTTCTGTGGAGACTCGGTGGCTCGAAATCCTCAAAAAACGAATTTACAATTATTAATGATAATATCGATGGTTTTACGGGTTTTTCTCATCAACATTCTGCCACCATCTTAAATAATGGAAATTTATTGATATATGACAACGGAAATCTAAAACCAAAACAGTACTCAAGAGCGGTAGAATATAGTTTAGACCTGTCAAAAAAAACTGCAACTAAGGTTTGGGAATATCGTTACACACCCGATATTTATCAATCATCACTTGGTACAGCATACAGACTGCCTAACGGAAATACTTTAATAAATTGGGGGCGAACCAAAATAACTGAAGTAAAACCCGATAAGACAATTGCTTTTGAGATAACTTATTATAGCGGTAATGTTTATAGAGCTCAAAAAGTTACTTCGAAAGCAATTATTTCAAGTCAATTTGTGAATAGCAAAGGCAATTATAATTTTATTTCTGAACACAATAATACTGGCATAAATCTACAAATTGATAATTTATCATCACCAACTACTATACATGTGCAAAAGCATAATTATCCACCCCACTCCGGTACTTTTACTGATTCAACTTTTTCAACGATACTCCCGTATCGTTGGGTTATAACAACTGGTGGTAGCGCAAGTTTTACCGGAAAAATCAAAATTTCAACTAACAATATTGATATTGCTAATCCTCGTAAAGCCACATTATACAAAAGAGATAAAGAGGCAAGTGGAAATTTTTATCCTTTGGCTACATCATTTTCTGAATTGAGTGGCGAAATAATTGCTCAATTTGATGGGTTAGGAGAATTCGTTCTTGTCTCTAACGTACTTGCGAAGCCGATTTTAATATCACCCGAAAAACTGGCAAAAATAACCTCAAGCGGTAATTTGCTTTGGGAAAAAGTACCGGGTGCAATAAAATACCAACTACAAGTTTCCAAAACGTCGAAATTTGATAATTTTACAATTAATACTATAACTAATAATTTAACAAATTATAAATACTCTGATTTAATTCCGGGTATTCAATATTTCTGGCGAGTACGGGCAATTAACCCAAAAGATACCAGTGCTTGGTCCGAAGTCTATGAGTTTGCTATTATAGCAGAACCGCCTGCTTTAAAATATCCAAGTGATAATACTACAGGATTTTATTTATCAGATACTCTTAAATGGAATAAACAAACAGAAAATGAGAAATACTGGTTGCAGATTTCGACTGAACCGACTTTTGACAATCCGGTCATAAATGTGAATAATTTGGCATTGCCATTATATCAAATATCATCACTAGATTATGAGACTAAGTATTATTGGCGCACTGCTATACTTACTGACAACGAAAATGTGTTATGGTCACAAATTTGGAATTTTACCACTACCTTTCGAGAGCCTATTCCAATAATACCTTTGATACAAAGTATCAATATTGTACCACCAGTAACATTTGAGTGGAATACAGTTCATTCAGTTGACTACTTTAGTTTTGAATTGTCAAAAAACAAGGAATTCACTGATATTGCTTATTCGCAGAGTGATTTAAGAGTGAAATTTCTTATTTTGGACAATTTTGATTTTGATTGCAAGTATTATTGGCGAGTGAAATCCCAAAAGAATAATATTTCAAGTGATTGGTCAGAGACTTACAACTTCACTACATCGCTACCTGCTCCTAATTTATTATCA
>CAZWXI010000044.1:11154-23960 GCA_964637845.1 uncultured Hyphomicrobiales bacterium
TTGGTCAGAGACTTACAACTTCACTACATCGCTACCTGCTCCTAATTTATTATCATATGATGACAATTTCAAAGAATTATTTTTTGACCAGATTTTGTATTCTCAGAATTCAATAATTTTGAGAAATTTAGAACATAATCGTCTTTACTATTGGAGAATCAGAGCAGTCGATGGTGAAAAAATCAGTGATTGGTCACAAACTTGGCAGTTTTCGACTTTAAGTAAGTATCTACTAAACCAACCCCGTCTAAATGGTCCTTGGAATAATGGCTTCGCTCTGATTGAAGGTAATTTAAGTTGGAATAAGGTTACGAACGCCACTTTCTATCAAGTACAACTTTCAACAGGCAGTTCGTTTAATAATGATTTATTAATCAACGACAAACTTACAGATTCCGTCAGACGCTTTAGCGGTTTAGAATATGAAAGAAGATATTTCTGGCGAGTTAGGGCTTTGAATCAAACTGATAGTAGCGATTGGTCAACTGTAAGGAGGTTTACCACAATGGCGAAAGTGTATCAACCCACTTTATTCAGACCGGTAAATGACCAAATGCAGGTGCCGTTGAATGGTGCTGTGGAATGCTTTACGGTGCCGGCTATTGATTATTACATGTTTCAAGTTTCAGAAAGTCCCAATTTTGATGTCATCATAAAAGAGGCTGATGTTGGTTTGAATCGGAGAATGGAATATGAAAATCTCGAACCTAACAAACGTTACTATTGGAGAGCCGCCTTCTTTAGAGACGGTGCACTGAGTAATTGGTCTAATGTTTGGACGTTCATGACTAAAACCGAAGATACAATAGTTTCACCCAAAGCCCTCAGTCCTAATGATTTTACGCTTGTAAATCCGGTTGCTGGCTTGAATGTTAAATGGAGTTCCGTAGTAGATGCAACAAGCTACGAAATTGCTCTATCGTCTAGTTGGAGTTTCGACGACAAGGTTGCAAAGTACAAAATCAGTAACGATACTACTTACCACCTGTCCGAACTTGATTTCAGAAACTTCTATTATTGGAGAGTGTCCGCAGTTAAAGAAAACGCTCAAAGTGCATGGTCAAATTTAAGAAATTTTATTACTATGCTAAAACCGCCCGTGATTCTCTACCCCGAAAATAATGTAACAGATATACCATTCGACGGCAGAATTGTTTGGACATATGATGATACTACTGCATGGTTCAGATATCAAATTGCTACTGACATTGATTTTAATAATATTGTTTTACAAACTGATAGCATTAGGGACCATCATCATGAATATGTCCTCGCGAAAAACACCGAGTATTACATTAGAATGAGAGCTTACGACTTTTTCAACCGAAGTGTTTGGACCGAACCTATTAAATTCACCACCGGTAGCACAACTGATATTAACGATAATCATAGCAAATCAAGATTTTCTGTATATCCAAATCCGGCAAAAGATTATATCGTAATTGCTGACTTTGACGTAAAATCTTTTAAAATTATAGACATCTTGGGTAACACAGTTCAGACATTGAATGATTTCCGAGCTGGCTTTAGGCATGATATTTCGGCATTATCGAACGGTATGTATTTTGTGATTATAACCGACGCACGGAGCAAAATTTGGAGACAGGTACTGGTAAAAACTGAGTAATCATAATATATAGACCAATAAAATATATAGTCATAAAAAGCAACATAACATGTAATTATGCTGTTTATGACTATTTCTTTGTGGAAAATCTCAAACGCTAAGGCATCAATTATGGATAAATTCTTTCAGCTGTCATAAGAGGAATTCTTTTTAGTTTAGCCATTTTGCCGATAAAGTAGCTATCATTGTCTTCGGCTGTACGGGGCAATGAATATTCTGCAGCATCAACGAAAATAAATAAATCTGAACTGTCGTGCCCTTCTTTCAACAATTCTTTATATTCAGTAACTGCATCATGAAAAGTTGTAAAGTGTGAGATGATTTCGACTTTTCCCGCAGGAACGCAAATTGGGCTCTCGTAAATCGAATATGCAAAATAATATTTATCGTCATCCGGGACTGTTACTTTCCCCGGTATAAAACCTTCTAATGCGATTTTTGGGAGGCCCAGCCCATCTATGGCTTTGGCAGATTTATATGATAAATCTAATATTCTATTGCGTACATAAGGACCACGGTCATTGATGCGAACTAAAGTGGATTTGCCGTTGAGTTTGTTCGTAACCTTGAGTATCGTACCGAAAGGCAATCTTTTATGTGCCGCTGAATATTCGTACATGTCATATATCTCACCACTCGCTGTTCTGCGATTGTGAAATCTTTTGCCATAGTAGGAAGCAGTCCCGTTAACAGTAAGTAAAAAGTCAGATGCTATATCGTAATCTGATAATGCTACGGGGGAGACATTTTGTTGTGCAACCTTTGAGTGTGCATCTTGAGTTGTTTCTTCAGCACTTACAAGTATATGTATTGAAAGCAATATTATTGGTATCAATGCCGGTCCGGTAAATGCATATAAATACTTTCGTAAAAATTTTATTAAAGGCATCAGGAGATTCACTCCTTATTGTTATACATAATATAAAATCAAATTCAGTTAATACTTATCAGCTTCCTCCATAAAAACAAAAGTACAAATATTTTTAAAAAACGAAAAGCTGATGTTATGATTGTATTTTTTATGTAGGCGATGATTTTCTTATGACTCGTTAAAACCGGAAACCTACTGCCAGCATATACCCTGAGCCGGCTCGAGTATTTTTTCCGAATACAACAATTTGATAAAGAAATTCCGCGTAAAAAACTTTTTCAATCAAAATTTCGAATGCAAAACCAAAATTTGAATAAATTTCGCTGTAAGCATTGTTTCGTATGTCAATTGCTTGTTCATCGTCAATCTTATCAATTGAAATCCCGTTGTGTATAAAAGTTCTTACTTCGGTATCGGGAACCGTTGTCAGGAGGATGTCAAGATTTGCTCTAATCATATCGGAGTACTTACCCGAACGTAATCTGTAACCTAAATCAAATGTCATAGATGCTCTTTGGCTCTTTGTTCCAAACTTAATTCCCGGTGAAATTTCGAAAGGACTATGCCTCGAAAAACTGTTCAAATCCGCTAAATCTTTCCTGCTTGTCGTTGGTATAATAATCGACAAATAGGCGTCTGAAAAGAAACTTCGTGCCAACAGCCCATAAGATGCCTTTATATCGATATAGTCAATTTGAAATATGCTTTCACTGTACTTTTCATATTGACCGATAACGCTACCCGAAGAGGAGATGTCGAGAAAATTTTCGTCATGTGTATATAGTGAGATTGGGATACTCATGCCGACTTTGAATTTTGGATTAACGTCGTATGTTCCTCCAAATAAGAAAGTATGACCTTTTGATGTGTATGCGTATTGAACTTCATCCTTCCAAGTAGTTGAATCGATAAATCTTGATTTACTATCGCTCTTGCCGTCTAAAAATGCCGATGAATTGAACATTGTGTAGCAAAAATGCAAGGTCAATCCAAGCAATTCTTCTTCAACTTCTTCTAGCTTTTGCTTTTTGCGGGCTTCTTCTTCCTCCGCCGCAACATTATAGTCACGAGTTTGAGCCAACAAGAAGGAACTGTTCACCGTAAACAAGAAAATTATAATGCTAAGTAATTTTTTCAATTTTTATCCTGTTCGAAATTAACCTGATTCAAAAAACTAAAATAAACAATTAAGTGTGATAACATGATACACAATTTATACTTTTGTCCCCAATAAATGTTATAATGTCATGAAGCGATAAAAAGTTACTTTTGTTTGCAACTATTTTTTATCATTAGTGTATTTATATAAGTTTTGTTAAGCGGCTGCGAAATGGCAAAAAACTATAAAAATCTGACAGATGTAGAGTTGGTGGCAATGTTGCAAGGCAGTAAGTCCGAAGCATCTAAAGCATTTCGAGTGCTTTATGACAGGTATTCATCTATAGTTCATGCTTATTGCGTAAGAGTGGTCGGAGACGAAGACAAAGCCGATGACATTTTCCAGGACACTTTTATCAAGTTTTATCAGAAGGTTCAACCCGACGCTTTAAATACGAACATTCCGGGCTTTTTGATGCGAATAGCACGAAATCTATGCTTAAATGCAAAGCGTGATAGAAAGAATACAGTTGAAATTGAGGAAGCTGAATTTTTTGTTAATTCTTCCATTTCTTACGAGCAAAGGGAGTTACTCGATTTGATTACGAGGTCACTTGACCTGCTTGAAGATGATTACCGCGAAGCTTTCGTACTTCGTGAATACAGCGGACTTACATATGAGGAAATCGCCGAGGTGACTGCTACAACTGTCGGTAATGCGAAATCCCGAGTTTTTAGGGCGAAGCAAAAGATTAAATCTATTCTAAGTCCATATTTGAAAGAAATAAGTTTAAAATAAAATATATGGTTCGACCATGGAACAAGAACAATTAATATTTGACTTTATCGAAGGCTCTTTGACCCCTGAAGGCGAATCCGAACTTTTCAGAATACTGTCAATAAGTGATGATTTGAGAGCGGAGTTGAAAAGTCAGCTTGCTATTAAGAGTGCTGTTCGTAGTGATGTTGCGGCATTTACGCCCAAAGCTCAATCAACGATGAATATTTTCAATTCCGTCGGTTTAACTCCGCCTCCGGGGATTGCACCATTACCAAAATCGGGCTTTTTCACGACTTTAGGAACTAAACTCAGCAGCTTTTCACCTTTCATGATAACCGGCACAATTGCATCTATCACGACGGCAGTGATTATTTTTATGCTTTACAATTTCGGAGCTTTCGACAACATTCTCCAAGCAAAGTATAGCCCGACCGAATATGCACAAACCAAAGTAAGACATGAAGCTCCCGTTATGACATCAGAAGCGCTGAGAACTCAAAATTCTGCTATGGGTGATGGTTTAGCTACAGGCAGCATGAATCAATCCGAAACAAAAGTTGTTTACAAATACGTTTATTTGAAGGAGAATAGTATTTCGCAAAATGAAGCTCTGCCAAATACTGTTACTCCAAATCTTGGTGCCGACAATGAAATTCAATTTAACAAAGATTTAACTCTAAATAGGCAATTTACTCAAAATATTATCCGTCGTGAAACTGAAAAACCGCAAAAGTTTCTTTATTTCGTGCATCCCGATGGAAATATTTCTCCTCTTTTCACTGGTGAAAAAAATCTTCAAGAAATTGAGAACTTTGCCATCGAATTTCGAGGCACGATTTATAATTATGGTAAAGATGTACGAATTGACCCATCTAAATCAGAACTTTCTAACATTGGTCTAACTGTGACATATGCCTTGAGCGATGAATTTAAAATCGGTGTTGACTATCATCGCGAAAACTTTTATCAGTCGTTTTCGGGCATCGAAGAGGGGGTAATGTATAATTATCACCAAAATCCAAATATAGAAACTTGGGGGGTATTATTAAGATACAACCCTGATTTACTGAGGTATGATTTTGTATTACCGTTTGTACAAGTTAACGGAGGGAGTTCTGAAATTGGTCCTGTTTTACGCGTTTCAACTGGACTGGAGCTTTTGAGCGGAGATAAATTCAAAATATTACTTGGTTACGGTTGGAGCCACTTATGGTACAATCACAATAATAAATGGTTCGATTCAACTAAAGATGGCTTTCAGATTGGTTTTGGACTGAAATTTTAGGAGCTTGATATGAAATATTTATTAATTATTCTAATATCAATTATCATAATTGCCGGATTAAGTTCTTGCGAGGACTCTCTTGGAGTTAACGGTACAAATTATATTAAGGAGCTTGTATCTGGTGACACAGTTAACGTAGATACAGTGATGATTAACTTCAAGAAAGTAATTATTCGCGAAATTCGTTACGAAAAAGAAATAATTTATGACACCACTTTCGTCAAACAACCGATTGTGAAAGCAAATTACGCCATAGTACAGATATTTCAACGTTTTGGCACAGGTAACGGTGTCAAGGATTTTAATTCAAACTATGAGAGCTTCAATTATGTTGCAAATTTGGATTACAACTATCTGACGCCCAATTTGGACCTATTACTCACCTTAACAACGAATCATACTATAAACGAACTCAAAAGTCGTGATTTATTAGGGATAATTAGGCACCTCAATTTGCAATTACCTGAGATGTTTATTGTTGATGACCAGCCAAAGCCCATCAAAGAATTGAAAAAATTAGGAGGCAATTTGAAGATTTCCTATTCTACGATAGATTCAAAGACTTACGATTACGATACCGACAGAATAAGCGGAATATACGGTGTAGCACATCGAATTGTAAGTGAAGGCGAAATTAAAAGCATTAAACTTTTTTTCCAAGGAGATGTAAACGACAATTTATTGCCAATCAAAAGATTTGCCTTCCAAATCTACGTTATTTTGAATTTCTAATTTCGTCGGATTACAGCAACTTTCTGAACTGAGTTTTCTTTAGTAGTCATTGATGTGGCAACAACTAAATAAATCCCGTTGCTAACAGCATTGCCGGTTTCGTCTTTTCCGTCCCACATTACTTTCCTGCTTCCCGTTGATAGTTTTCTAACGAAAGAACCGTCACTTGTCAAAATTTTAATTTCGGAATATTCTACAAGACCGTCAATTACAAGCTCGCCATCAATGACCGGGTCAAATGGTTGAGGATAGCAAAAGATGTCGTATTGTTTTGCTGGTTCGACAGATAATGTTTGGGCTTCGTAAACCCCCATTCGCGTACTGAAATACATTTTCCCGGAAGTACCGTCATACCCCAAGGCAAATACATCATCCGACGACAATGGTGAATTTTCGGAATTAATATATGCCAAAACTTGACCACCATCGGCATCAACTACCCAAACCCCGTCTGTCGTGGCTATCCACTTATTGTTCTGCGCATCAACGACTATATCGTTGACGTTAATTTCTCCTAATAATCTGTTGAGAGTTCTGACAATCAGGTTGCTACTATTGGATAATACCGCTGATGGATTTACGATGACCGAAACACCTTTAGCGGTGCCAATCCATACCGTACCGACTTTATCAACTACGAGAGCCGAGTGAATATTTTCAAGTAAATTTGGCACAGCCGAGACACTTAACATTCCTCTGACATCATCAGCGGGGTTTTCCAAAGTATTGCGCTCATTGAAATACATCAATCCGACACCATGAACGGGCGTACCACCGACCCATTTCGTACCGTTGAAATCAATTGCAAGTGTCATAAACTGTCTTACATTCGGATTCTGTGGATTAGTAAATCCGTAAGATTTACCATCAGGAGTAATCGCTACTAACGAAGGTCCCGGCGAAATAGTCCCGAGACATGCCATCCACACTACATCATTTTTATCAACTTCCGCTTCGCCTATAACCACATATCCCGGACTGTCACTTAATCCCCTTAGAACTGAGTTCTCTTGATTATAAAGTACAGCATCGGTAATTGAATCTTTTTTATTCCATTTAAGAAGCCCTGCTCCGTAATTACTTATATATATATTATCTTTATGGGTGAAAATTTTATGATATTCATTTGTTCTTAACTGTGGATATTCACTCGCAGTGAAATTTCTCCAATTCTTGCCATCGTATTTTGCGAATCCTTTTGATGTAAAGCCATGGGTTGTAGCTAACCATAAATTAGCGTCTTTGTCAACTGTCATGCTCCGAAAATTGTTCGTGAGTGGGCTATTGGGTAGAAAATGGTAAAGCGAATCATTCAAAAAAATGCCTATCCCAAATTCCTTATAGTAAAATACATAGACTATATTGCCTTTGCTGTCTGTATAATATTCAAACCCGTTTATGAGCCCGGGATGCTTAACATCGTAATAGTAATCATTACCTACTTTAAACCAAAACCAATTTGTATAAGCCAAAGCGTTATCAACAGATTTGATTGATATTAATCTATCAATCGAGCTTACATAATCTACAAATGAGTTATTTTGGAATTTTTTTATGTGTTTCTCAGTCATCACCAATACTGCATTATCAGCATACACTACATCGAGTATTCTCAGTTCATTCAGCCCGCTATGAACATCGTACGAAGTCCAAACCGCTGGATTTGACAATTGTTCATTCATATCGGCTTTCGCTACACCGACCTCAGTTGCCGCCCAAATAGTTCCTTCATGCAGCAGGAGTTTATTTATTGGTGTCTGATTCGGAAAGTTTCCAAGTTTTCTTACTGTTTCGAGAAATACGTTTCTATCCAAATCAAAGATTGCAAGACCAAATCCCCCTGCAATATAAGCTTTGTTACCTGTGAAGGCTATATCGTTAATACGTGGATTTGAGAATTGTTGACTGTAAATATCCGTAATATGTTGCCATTCTCCTTCGGGAGTAAATACTTCAATAAATCCATCAAAAGTGCCAAGCATGACGAGTTCTCGCTCAGGATATGCTTTAATTGTTGTTATTTCATTACTAAGAATAGCATTTATGTTATTATAAGTTGTATAAGATTTGTCCTTAGTGTCATATACGAAAACACCTCCCGATGAGCCGGCCCAAATTCGCTCTTTGTGGTCGATATCGAGTGCCAAGACATCTAGGACCGACGTGTGTGACTTCCAGTTGTCTAATCTGAAATTCGAAGCAAAAATTTCATGCGGTAAGAGTAATATAGCCACCAGAAGAGTTGCTATTGCGATTGATAATTGCATTTTAGGTTCATTTATTGATGACACAAACAGTATTGATTGCGATAGGCTTCTCCTAAAGTGCATTCATTAATGAAATCATTTCAATTGCAGTAATGGCTGATTCAAAACCTTTATTACCTGCTTTTGCACCTGAGCGTTCTATTGCTTGCTCGATGGTGTCAGTTGTCAATACACCCAATATACAAGGTACTCCTGTGTCCAAATTTACTCTTGCAATGCCTTTGCTGACTTCGGAGGCAATATATTCAAAGTGGGGTGTAGAACCGCGAATGACTGCTCCAAGTGCGATAACAGCATCGTATTTCTTGCTTTCAGCCATTCTTTGTACGACTAAGGGTAGTTCGAACGCCCCCGGACAATATGCAACAGTTATTCTCGAATCATCAGCTTGATTGCGTTTCAATGCGTCCAAAGCACCATCAAGCAATTTAGATACTACAAATTGGTTCCATCGGGATACTACTATCGCAAAAGACTTATCTCTTGCATCAAAAATTCCCTCAATTACATTCGGCATTTTCTTCTCTCAATCAACAATAAAGCTCAAATTTAAATATAAAATTCCAATTTTTAAATAACTCAATCGTAAATGTTTTATCTTTTGACGTTATTTTTGTGAAATTCTTTTGAAATGTAATGTTTTTTCAATTTTTAATCGGAGTATTTAATAAATGTACAGAATTCTTACCTTCGCTATTGCATTAATGCTTAGTGTATCTTGTGGTGCAGAAGCACAAAACAAAAAGCCTGTGTCCGAAAAATTCCAACTCACATCTACCCTTGATACTATTTCTTACGTCATAGGTACTAACTGGGGCGGCTCGTTGGCTATGGATTCGGTCAAAGTTAACATTGATGCTTTGAAGCAAGGTATCGTTGATGCACTTGAAGACAAGGCTATTGAATTTGACCAAGCAAGAGTTGACCAAATCATGCAAGAACTTGTCGCCGAAATCAATAATCGCCGCCAACAATCGCAAATGAAACAACAACAGGAGTCTGATGCTATGGGCGAAGTTAATCGCCAAAAAGGAATTGAATTCCTCGAACAAAATAAAAAGCAGGAAGGTATAAAGGTTACCGCTTCCGGATTGCAATACAAAGAAATTAGACCGGGTACGGGAAAAGCACCCAAAGCTACTGATATTGTGAAAGTTCACTATCGCGGTACTTTTATTGACGGAAAGGAGTTCGATAGTAGCTACAAACGTGGTGAACCGATAGAATTTCCGCTATCGGGTGTAATTAAAGGATGGACAGAAGGTCTGCAACTTATGAAAACCGGCGGTAAAATGATGTTTTACATCCCATCTGAATTGGCTTATGGCGAAAATGCCCATCCATCAATAGGACCAAACCAAGTTCTGATTTTCGAAGTGGAATTGCTCGATGTCGTCGAAAAACAATAAATCATGGAAATTTGTTTGATTAACAAACAAATTCACTAAAAAGTGTTAATTTTGTGTCGGTTGTAGTCGCTTACAACCGACTATTTTTTTAGGGAGAGTTTATTATGAATGACATCAAAAATTACAAATTGGATACTAAATGCGTACATTCAGGCACTAAAGAAACCCCCGAGGGGTCGCTTGTAACACCAATTTACCAGACATCAACGTTCAAATTCCGTAACGTTGCCCATGGAGCGTCTCTTTTCAGGGGTGAAGAAGAAGGATACATATATACTCGCATGAGAAACCCGACGATTGAGGCAATGGAAGATGCTGTCGCCGCTCTCGAATCCGGTACAAAAGCTCTGGGTTGTGCAAGTGGTATGGCAGCAATTCATACTTTGTTTACGACTGTCTTGAATCAAGGCGACCATATTATTTGCGGCGATGCCGTCTATGGTCCTACTGTAAGCATCTTGAACAAAATATATGCTCGATTCGGCGTGGAAGTAACTTTTGTTGACAGTACAAATTCACAAAATGTTCAAAGGGCGCTCAGACCGAATACAAAGCTTATTCATATCGAAACGCCCGGCAATCCATCAGTAGTAATGTCTGATATAGAAGAGATTGCTAAGATTGCCCATTCGGGTGGCACTAAACTTTCGGTTGACAATACTTTTATGAGTCCCGTATTTCAGCAACCGCTCACTGTTGGTGCTGATTATGTCATTCATAGTATGACAAAATCGCTCAATGGTCATGCTGATGTCGTTGCAGGAATCATAGTACTTAAAGATGGCTCCGAATACAAATCATTCAGGAAGTCCCTTGATTTAATCGGCGGTGTAATCGACCCGTTCAATTCATTTCTTGTGCATCGCGGACTGAAAACACTTTCGTTAAGGGTTCGCCAACAGGCAGAAAATGCAATGAAAATTGCCCAATATCTCGAAGTGCATCCGAAAGTAAAATCCGTAAATTATCCCGGGCTGAAATCACATCCGCAATATGAAATCGGC
Source organism: uncultured Hyphomicrobiales bacterium (assembly GCA_964637845.1). Classification (GTDB taxonomy): domain Bacteria; phylum Bacteroidota; class Ignavibacteria; order Kapaibacteriales; family UBA2268; genus PGYU01. The sequence goes on from CAZWXI010000044.1 coordinate 22,229, forward strand.
TTGAAGCAAATGACTGGACACGGCTCGATGATTGCAATCGAACTCAAAGGAGGAATCGGAGCCGGTATAACTTTGCTTGATAATATCGAAGTTTTCCAATTAGCCGTAAGTTTAGGTGGGGTCGAATCCTTAATCCAACATCCTGCATCTATGACTCATGCCGGTATGGGTAAAGAAGCTCGTGAACACGCATCAATCAGTGACGGCTTGGTACGTATCTCAATCGGCATCGAAGATGCTGATGATTTATTATCCGCCCTCGACAAAGCATTAGCAAAGGTTTGATTTAATCTGATTAATATAAAGAAGTAAGGGCACATTGGATGAGCTTTTATTTAATTACCCTTTTACAAAACTTAAAATTCTCCCATAATCACCAAACATCTTCTAAAAGATTAAATATGGTTAATAAAATTACAAAAATAGGATATTAATTAGTGGTATTAAGCGCAGCGTTGAAGGTATGTTCTGAATAAAAAAGGATTGAGTCAGTCTCAATCCCTGTTTTTGCCGTGGGCGAGGAGGGAGTCGAACCCCCGACCCCCTGCTTGTAAGGCAGGTGCTCTAGACCAACTGAGCTACTCGCCCGACAAATACGGTGACAAAAGTAATAAATTTTCTTAATATGGAAAAATTATTTTTATGTCGCCTTTTCAATACGTCGTACTTCCGGTAGTGCCGACAAGATAAATCTTTCAATACCTGCTCGCAAGGTCATCATCGAAAGTGGACAGACGGCACAATTACCAGTTAGACGCAGCACAAGAGTGCGCTCATCTTCCTCAAAACGTACAAACTCCACTCCGCCGTTATCTATCGCCAAATACGGTCGAATTTTTTCTAACTCGTTTTCAACAACTGAACGTAGTTTTTCGTGACTCATAGAGTTATCTGCGGTAAAGAAAAGCCAGATTTGTCGTAATTAATCTGTCGTACCCTCATAACCAGATTTTTAGTGATTTCTTGTAGTATTTGGGCTTGCGGGCTGTTATTCCTGTCTAATACAACGGGCTTTCCACCGTCGTTACCTTCTCGCATCGCAATATCAAGTGGTACTTTTCCAAGTAAATTTACACCGAACTCCTGAGCAATTTTTTCGCCCCCGCCTTGCCCGAAAATATAATATTTTTTGTCAGGCATATCAGGCGGCACGAAATAACTCATATTCTCGATTACGCCAAGTATATCAACTTTAACCCTGTTGAACATAGTTATCGAACGTCTTACATCTGCCAATGATATTTCCTGAGGCGTTGTTACGATTGCTGCACCGGTTAGAGGTATCTTTTGTGTCAGAGTCAACTGAATGTCGCCTGTTCCCGGAGGCAAATCAAAAACGAGAAAATCTAAATTGCCCCATTCAACCTGCTCGAATAACATTGAGAAATAACCCGCCAGCATTGGACCACGCACTATTGCAGCTTCGTCACGATTGATGATAAATCCCATCGAAGCTAGTTTTACTCCATATTTCTCTAATGGTTCGGCTATAACTTTACCATCGGGAAGTTGTACAGCATTTAATCGTCCGTCGGTGATACCAAACATAGTCGGCTGGCTTGGACCGTAAACATCACCATCGATTATTCCGACTTTAGCACCGCTTAGAGAAAGCCCTGCGGCAATATTTGAAGCTATTGATGATTTTCCTACACCGCCCTTACCTGAAGCAACCGCAATAATATTCTTCACGTTTCTAAGTGTAGGGCGGTTCGTTAAATTATATGGCTTT
>CAZWXI010000045.1:0-23925 GCA_964637845.1 uncultured Hyphomicrobiales bacterium
TGGACACAGCAAGCTGTGCCCCTACGATTATCACTACCACTTCACGAACTTCTCCACTTTATTGCCAAACCGCACTAAATACACGCCCACAGGCCACTGCGACACATCAATTCTTCCCCCCTCTCCTTTGGAGAGGGACGGGGTGAGGTGACTTACGCACTGCCCGAGCGTGTTATAAATTTTAACACTCCCTGACCCGCTATTATATGAGGGGGAACTGTCGCCCTCTAAGTCATTTAAATTAATGTAAACGTAATCCGTGGCGGGGTTGGGGAAAAGAGCTAAATTTGTACCCTCTGCGATACTTACTGGGAGGAGAACTCCACCTTGGCGATATACTTCCAAGCCAATTGCCTCACCTGTCTCGGCTGAATTTACCGCAAACCATGTGTTTCCGTATTTGTCTATGCTTAGTGCCGTGATGCTGTTACCTGTCAGCCCGGAATTGTTTCTATTTAAAGCAATCCATGTTGCGCCATCAAAAATGAATAAACCCGCATCTACGGTTGCGACGAGTATTTTCCCTGAACTGTCCACGTTTACGCACGATAAAAGCGATGACTTCAACCCCGAATTTTCGGAATTGTAAGATGTCCATTCGACGTTATTGAATTTGAGTAGCTCGCCGGGCAGTTTCGAAAAAATCGGCTTAGTGGCAAACCATTTGTTTCCTTCTTTGTCCACGGCAATTGATACTACAGTTGGCGATAATATCGGCGAATTGGTTGTATCGTAAACAAACCATTCTCCGTCAATGTAAGCACCGATTCCTCGGTAAAGATAACTCATCCAAATGTAGTCGTTGTGGTCTATTGCCATGCTGTAAATTATTAGTTTATCCACCAAGCTGTCAATGTAATTATACGAATACCATGCCGAGCCGTCGTATTGAACGAGGTCATTTTGCGTTGTAAACCACGCATTCCCTCGACTGTCATGGTCAATTGCATAGACGATATCATCAGGGAAAACGGAATTTGAGGGGTTAAAGAGGCGAACTCCTTCGCCGTCAAATCGCATTGCACCATTGTCGGAAGTGCCGAACCAAGCCGTACCATCTCCTTTTGGTGCTATTGCTATCGCAGGAATCTCCGATATTGTATCCAATTCTAAGGTGTTGAGGTTCAGCCTCAAAGTACCTCCGAAATTCACCGATGCACCAATCCAAATATAATTTTCATCTGCTGCAAGTGAAACGATTTCTCTTATATCATGAAAGTAGAGCCAATCGGGATTTTGCTTAGCATTGGCAGCAGTTGCGGTTAAGATTAAACAGATTGCAGATAAGTATATATAAGTTTTCACAACAGTTCTCTCTTTTAGTTAAACTTCGAATAAGCGAATTAAGAAGTTGACAACTTATAAGTATTAATATTTTATAAGAGGTACAAAGTTTATCTTCAAAAAATTATTACATCAAGAACATGAAATATAAGTTTTTGCATTTCGTTTCTAAAATTAAATTAATAAATTCACATAAAAAATAGCAAAATAGTTCCTAATATATGAACTTTTTTAAGAACATCGCAGTCAGAGCAATACTGTATATCGTGATTTTCGCGGCTCTGCTGAAATTAAGCGGAATGACTGTCGTATGGTTTTGGAATAAATTTTTGCTTAAACTCGGCAATTTCGAACCCATAACTTTCCTTGAGTCAGTTGGCATAGTAACTTTCGTTTATCTCGTGTTTGCCGGGATACGTTTCGGATTTGCTTCTTATAATGAACGCCCGCTGAATATCCGTACCCCGGGGAGCATGCCCGAGTGTCAAGAATGTGCCAAAATCGCTCAACAAAACGGCATAGCCACGCTCCGAAGTTTGAGCAAAGAGGAAAAGGAGCGCCTCAAAGAAGCCATCGCAAAATGTTGCGGAATACCGCATAACACAACAAAAGCCACTTCCAAGCCCGCAAATCTCACCTACCAAAAAGTCCCTTAAAAGAATCTGATGTTTAATTTCCATAATTGTTACTTTTCATTAGTGATTACGTCTTTTTTTTCGTAGTTTTGTATTGCAGCATAGAGTATCTTTTCGAAAGGATTGAGAGAGAAGTGTTATTATCCCGGCGAAAGATACATGATTATTGAAAAAATAGTGTATCGCGAGAATATGATTATACGATTACTTTTATTGTTCCTTTTGTTTAGTATGCTTGCCAAAGCAGGCATAGTCGAATATCCCGTCAACTACGGAACTCGAATGACAGGCGAAAGCGAGGAATTTTTCGAGTTTGGTCTCATACATCTGAGCGAATATAAAATTCTCGAAAAGCTCCAAAATTTCCCCGATAATCCGTCGGGGGACAAAGCAGAACTTCTTCGTGCGGAATTAGACCTTACCGCGGGAAACTTAGCTACAGCCGACCACCGATTAGCCGAATTTGTCAAAATCCGTTCGAATTCTCCATTTGTCCCGTTTGCTCAAATTCAGCGAGGATATATCGCCTTCAAAGGGAAGAAATTCGAAAAAGCCGAAAAGCATTTTACAGATGCCAAATTCGTGTCACTGGAGGCATTTCAGAGCCGTAACGACAGCGATTATTACTATAATGCCCACATTTCGAATTATATGCTTGCTCTTGCCATGTCGCAGCAAGGTAAACATCTCGATGCGCTCCCTGTATTGCTTGACGGAGTTAAAAATTTAGCTCAGGGTGATTTTACCGATGATTCGTACTTTCTGCTGGGGCGCATCTACGAAATTAATCGAAATTATGATTCGGCTCTCGTTTACTATCGGATAATCGAAAGCAAATTCCCAGACACTCCTGTGATGCTTGTTGCTCTGATTCGAAATGCGAACTGCAACATTGCCTTACGCAAACCGACAACAGCTCTTGTTGCATTAGAGCGCTCTCAGACCTTATATGACAGGCTCAAAGTCGGTGAAGAAATCAGCTATTCAGACAAACAAAATTATTTCGTGGAAGATTTGAAAGAGCAAATTTCTTTCTTAAAAGGCGAATCCTACAATCTTGCGGGCAATTATGGCGAAACCGAGAGAGAATTTAACGATATGCTCGCTAAATATCCCAATTCCGAGTATCGTTTCGACGCTCTCAACAGCTTGGGATGGGCTTTGCTCAATATGGGCAGATATGATGAGGCAATTTCCAAGTTCGACATTGTAATCAGTTCAGATTCACGCTCTGCGGAGCGTCCGCGTCCTGTTTCTTCGCTTTACAGGGCGGTCGCACTCAAACGTTCAGGCAATACAGACCAGGCAAGACGTGAATTTACCGCCCTCAGTATGCAGGCCGCATATCCATATATGGGACTTATACTGCTCGAAGTCGGGCAAATGCAATACGAAGCAAAAGAATACGACCAAGCCATGAAGACTCTCGAACGAGCCACACGCGAAACTCAGGACGCCCGCACTTCAGTTCGAATAAGTCTGCTCTTGGGTGCCACATATATGGAGATGAAATTTTGGGACCGTGCCGTTCGTGAATATAAGAAAGCTGAGGCATTAGCAGAGAATGCCAATGCAATAAATATGCCCAATCATAAATGGTATCTTTCGGAAGCACGGCTAAAGCAAGGTATTTCGCTTATAATGAGCCGCCGAGCCGCTGAAGCAATACAGCTAATCCAATCATTCATCGCTGATAATAAAGATGAACCAAGAACTGACCAAGCTTTGTTCTGGCTTGCAGAGGCATATTTCAGGAATGATTTATTGAATAATGCAATTGAAACTTACCGCAATTTGCTGAATCGGTATCCCACGAGCCCTCGCAAAGAAGAGGCAATGTACGGACTTGGTTGGGCTCATTTTCGATTGAGAGATTTTCGGAACTCATCCCGCGTATTTGACGATATGATACGTGAATTTCCAAATTCAAGATTTGCGGTAGAAGTGCTTACTCGTCAGGGTGATGGCTACTATTTGAATAAAGATTTCGGTAAAGCCGCCGATTCGTACCGTCGAGCCTCAAGAATGTCGCCCGGCACCGAAGAAGGACAATATGCTTCATATCAACTCGCTCATGCTCTGTACCGTAACAACAGTTGGGAACAGGCAATCACTTCCTTGCTCGATTTTGTCCGTATGTATGGCAGGTCGTCTTATGCACCGAATGCACTTTATCTTATAGGTTGGATACGCTTTCAGCAAAAGCGCTTCAACGAGGCGATTGATAATTTCAGCTTTCTGATAACAGCATATCCGCAAAGCACTCTTGTACCGAGAGCATACTATGCCATCGGCGATGCTTATTATAATATGGGCGATTACGAAACATCTATCGAGCAATACAGGATTGTAATTGAATCTTATCCCGGGAGCCCAATTGCTCCTGAAGCCATCAAAAGCATTCAATACAGTTTAATGGCATTGGGACGTGAATCCGAAGCTATTGCTATCGCCAATCAATATGTCGAAACAAATCCCGAATCGCCGTTTGCACCCGTATTTCAAAAGAAAATCGGGGAAATGTTTTATCAAGGCGGGAAATTCCGCGATGCAATCACCGAATACGAAAGGTTTATAGCAAAAAATCCCGCCAACGAAAACGTTCCCGAAGTGCTTTACATGATGGCAAAAAGCTACACCAGCTTAAACGAAACAGACCAAGCTGAAAGAATGTACGCCAAAATCGTTCGCGAACATTCACAAAGCGAATTTGCTCCCATGGCTTTGCTCGAGAGCGGTTTATTGCAAATAGAACTTGCAAACATTCACAAAGCCGATTCCTTATTGAGAAGTCTTCAACAACGCTATCCCGATAACCCGAATTCTGCCCAAGCCGGTTTCGAGAGAGCCGTTATTAAGTATCGCATTGCCGATACGGCCGCCGCAATTAGAATTTTCGAAGAAGTCGCTGTGCGATTCAAAGACAATGATTGGGGCGACCAATCACGTTATAGGATTGCAATGCACTACCGCGCCGTCGGCAAGTACGATTCAGCCCGCTACCATTTCAAATACATAGCCGATATAGATGACAATCCCAAGATTTCATCTGAAGCCAGTTATCGAATAGGCGAGCTATGGATGCGGGAAAAGAATTACGAACAAGCTATTGAAGCATTCTTAATCGTAAAGAATCAATTCGAAGGCTACGAGGACTGGTATTCGCAGTCACTGCTAAATTTGGGTGAGTGCTACGAGCAAGTTCAATTATTCGATAATGCTCGAGAAATATACCGTGCTTTGGAAGCAATCAGACCAAACGATGATTACGGCAAAACAGCCAAAAGCAGATTAAACAGAATAAGGAACAAATAACATAGAGCGATATGAAAAAGTTGATATTAATATTATTTGTAATCGGGAATTTCGGGATCTACGCACAGGAATCCGGAAGAGCACTCGCAACTGAGCCTCTTGATTTGCCGAATTTCATTATTCGCGGTGATTTGCAACTCGACGTAAATGCCGGATTCAAACAAGACCCAAGCCGTCCTGTACCTCTTACTTCGGGCGAACTTGATTCATTGAATTCTCTCGATAAAATGCCTATTAAACCCCTAAATCCACCGGCTCTTCCCGTTGATATCGGATTGATGCGGCCATCAGATATGTTCGTAAAGGGACAATTCGGCAGATATGCCACAGCGGGAATTACCGCAGGCCTTGGGCTAAAATTGAGCGGATACGATTTATATGCTGTTGGTTCGTACGAAAACTCAGCGGGTCATGTAAAAAATTCCGAGTATTCTCGCCTTGATTTCAAACTTACGAGCGATTATATCGCTCCCGAGAAATTTTTCATATTCGGTGGCAGCCGCACACGTACTGAGGTCAATTTCAACAGTCGCGATTATTTGCTTTACGGCTCACCCGAAGGATTGGAGAGAACTATACGTAATTTTGCCGTAAGTGTGGACGTTGACGGCTCGTTCAGCGGAGTGAATTTCAATACGGGTGCGGGATTCAACGGATTTGGTCTGAAAACTGACGATATAAACAGTGCAGACAACAATTACTTCGGATATTTGAATTTGTCTCGATTGTGGAATAATTTCTATTTAGACGCAAATTTATTGCTCGATATGCACAGCATAAGGAATAGTGTAACTCAATTGATTCAACTTGACGGCTCTATTTCGGTAATTTCGGACAAAGTCACACTAACAGGAAATGCGGGACTTCAGATGGCAAGCAATGACCGTGATATTAGCCGCGGCGGGCTTTTAATCGCCGGTGAAATCGAATACCGATTGAACGAATTGCTGACCGCTAAAGCAAATGTACGCACGGGTCTCGAAAATAATAGCTTTAGGGAAATGCTTTATGCAAATCCATACTTGTCCCACTTCGCCGCATTTGATTATTCTTACGATATATTAAATGCCAAAGGTATATTAAATTTTCACCCGACACATAGATTAGGAGTGAACGTTGGGTTCAATTTCCGTCATGTTGACAGATTGCCAGTATGGTATAATTATAGAGTTTTCGTGCCAGGAGCATTCGAAGTCGAATATACCAAAGCTACTGTCATAACTTCCGAGTTGGAATTTTACTGGGACATGAGCGTTACGGACAGGTTCGGTGGGAAAGTCCAAGCTGTTAAGGCAACATTGATAGATTACGAAAATTCGCTCGTCCCGTATTATCCCGAATTGAAGATTTCTGGGAATTATTACAAAAAATGGTCAGAAATATTTGGCACAAAAATTGGAATTGATTATTTTGGTGAAAGGTTTGCGGACTTGGAAAATTCCGCGAAAATTTCTGCTTTTATTAATGTAAAAGCCGAAGTAGATTATAAGGTTGCTGATGGTTTGATGCTTTTTGCGAATTTTGACAATTTAATTAACGATGATATTGTTATCTTTAACGGATATAAGGAAAGAGGAATATTTTTTAGTTTTGGGATGATGTGGCAATTCTAATATGGCAAATTTGCGTAAGGACATATTAAGCGAAGAAGAACGAGCTTCCGGATTCGAACTGGGCGAGCACGATGATGACACTTTTTCGCTCGGAACGACGGATTATACGGAAGACCTCGAAAAGATTTTTTCTATTGAGGATGAATCAGCCGATGAATCCGGATTAAAGGAGCCTGACGACTACGTTGTCTTGACTAATACTTTTGCTATCGAAACACCAATAACAAGTGAAGAGCAACCTGCAATCGAAGCTGAACCGCCCGCAAACACAGAGCCCAAAGAAGAAGTCCTTGTAATGGATGATGATTTCAAGGATATTGTCAAAGATTTGTTGAATAAAGATAAATCTAAACGCGAAGTACTCGCAAAAATAGCGGGAGTTGAGGACGGGGCAATTGATGTCGAAGATACTTTCAATCCCGAAGAACATCTAAAAGACGCCGATAGCTTGTTCTTAGATGAAATTGCTAAGCAAGAAGAATATGTTCCCGAACCGGAGCCTATAAAAGAACAACTGCAAGCAGAAAAGGCAACTGCATCATCACCCGGGACCATTACAGATAAGACCGAGACTGTAATAACAGAATCTATACCCAAATCTGAAGAAAAGAAGAAAAAGTTTCCCCTATGGCTTGCTGGAAGTATAGCCGCGTCAGTATTGATTATATCGGCTACGATAATTTATTTTGTAGTGCTGACTCCTCCCAAAAAAGTCGATATTATGGCAACAGATACAATTAAAACGGAACTTTTCACAAAATCTGAGAACAGATCCGAAAAGCAAGAGCAGGGAATTATCTCGCAAGTTGATACCGTAGTGCAAGTTGATACAGTGATGGAAGCAGAAACAGAAAAAATAGTTGCTGAACCGGAGTATCCCGTAACTCGACAGGCTCCGCCTCCTGCAACCGAATCAAAGCCGGAACAGAAACCTATTGCGGAAGCAAAGCCCAAGCAAACTGTTCAGCCGAGAGCGACTGCACCTCCCAAATCACGTACAACAGCACCCGCTCAAGCAATTAAGGTTGCCGAACCCGACGAACTCGCGAAAATTGCTGTAGAGAAGAAAGATGAACCATTGGCAGCGGTAATACCCGAAAAAAAACCTGAAACTAAAGAAGTTTTTGAACGTGATATAATAAAGCAGGAGTTTGCCGTTCAAATATACTCGTCGCCTTCGCGAGAAGATGCCGAAAGATGGCTCGAAAAACTTCGTGCAAAAAACATTAACGATGCATACATAACTGAGCAAAAAATACGGGACCTGATGTGGTATAGAGTCAGATTCGGAAAATACGAGACACGGGAGGAGGCAAGAGCCGCCGCTTTAAGGTATGGCTATGCCCAAACTTGGATTGATAGAGTAAGGTAAAATTCAGGGGGGATTGTATAATGGCGAGAAAAGCAACTTATGAGGAAGATAATGCGGTACAAATCAAACTGCCTTGGGACGAAAATACGGCCAAGGGGTTTGCTATTGCATTGGCGATGACTATTGTATTTTTGATTATTGCTCCAAATTTACAATACAATGACCCGCATTACAGAAGAATTCAAATTAATTCGATACCTTTGACCATACTTAACTTTGGTGATGGTGACGGAACCGGACTAAGCAAGGGCAATTTAACAGCTGAGGGAGCCTCGCGTAGAGGTGGCGAAGCATCTTCGATTCTGCAGGATGCCGAATCACCATCAAAAACACGTTTTACGCAAACGGCTGAAATGCGTGACCCGCTTTCGGGCACTCCCGTAGCAGTTGCCGAGCTTAGTTCCGATGTTCGTACTAAACCGACCGAAAAGGGTGACGGCAGACTTGATATAGGCACACGTGACGGTGTGATTGATGGGACAGGACTTGGCTCTCGCGGCTCAGGTCGAGGCAAGGGACTGGGTTTTGGTGATATCGAATGGGGCGGCGGGGGCAATAGAATCGTGCTTCAGAAGCCGTTGCCGAAATTCCCGCCGGGAGTAAATACCGATGCCGAAATCAAATTCAGATTTACAGTATTGCCAGATGGCACAGTCGGACGAATTATTCCCTTGCAAAAAGCAGACCCGAGACTCGAAGCTGCTGCCATGAATGCACTCAGGCAGTGGAGGTTCAATCGCTTGAATGAAGATATTGTCATGGAAGGTATTATTCCCTTAACCTTTGTTTTGAGATGATTGAGGATATAATCACATTTTATAACGGTCTGCCAACTTACGGGAAGTTTGTTATAATTGCTCTGCTGGTAGGAAGCGGATTATCCTTTCTCAAAAAACTTATTAAAATAGCGATTTTGCTTGCGGTACTGGCAATTTTGGTGGTCATCTTTTTCAAGATACTTCAATTTCAGCCTTAGTTACATTTTGCTTAAAACTTTGCCGTTGCAATAGAATCTACGGGCACAGGCACACATCAGGCAGGTGTGAGCGGGAATTACTCCTATCAAATCACCGATTCTTATATCTGAGAACTGACTATTTGCTTTCGCCATGGCATGCTCTTGCGTTAATTGTCTGATGTGTGTATCGGTTAGTATTTTTTGAATGCGGTAATCATTATCGAGGATGGCAAGCATGCCGTAACTTGTATTGCCATATATTGTGACATTGTCCTTGGATAAATGAATAGCTCCCGCACGTAACAGTAGTTCGTCTTCTTTTTCATATCGTGATATAACTGGTGCCGCCAAGTAAGCCGCAATGTCATCAAGTGTACACGCTCCGAGCGACCATTGCTGCAAATCATAGAATATGAATGCTCCTGGTCTGATTACATCAATACCCGAAAAATCATCCATCAGCGACATTGCTGGGGTATCTCCAAGAGAAAGTAATAATTTAATGCTATATTTACTCTCAATAAACTGCTTCATAATCAATAGGTTATGTTTTGAATGATTATGTATTACGGATATATGCAAAGAGCTTTTTGCGGAATAATTCAATCCGTCATGAGCCGACATACCTACTAATTCTAAATTATTCGAATTAATTATAAATTCAACTATTCTGAATAATTTGATTTTATCGTTGATGTCAATTCCTGAACGATTATAGCCGTTGTTAATTTCGAGCCATAATTTTAAATTACCCGTAATGTTTTTTGATAGGAACTGGGCTGATTCAAGATTATCTATAAAAATACTAAAATTAGTTTTTTGCGTAAGTTCGTTAATTGTAGAAATTTGTCTAATATCAGCGGGGAAAGCGACCGTAATATTTTGTACTCCGGCATCCGCAAAATATTTAGCCATTTCAATCGAGGACACTGTAAATTCCTCAATTCCAAGCTCTCTATAATAGGGAATAAGTTCGCAACTTTGATGTGTTTTAAGATGAGGCGAAAACACAGCCGAGCTTGCTTTCGACTTAGAGTGCATTCGGCTTAAATTTGCCTTCATTTTTTCTTCGTCAATCACTACGAATGGTTCTTCGAGCATATTTTTCCATGTTACTGTTTGTCAAAATTCAAAGATATGAAATTGAACGCTTAAAATCTTGTTCATTTAGCGAAAAAATCTTTAATTTTACATTTTTTGAAATGACATATAGCAAAATGGTAAAATTCTTAGATCTAAAAAAGCAGTATCTCTCAATAAAAGGCGAAATAGACTACGCAATTTCATCGGTAATTGATGACACCGCATTTATAGGCGGCAAATACGTAAAGCAATTCGAGGAATCCTTTGCAGAATATCTGAGCATCAACTATTGTATCGGCGTTGCCAACGGTACCGATGCTCTTGAAATTGCAATTGAAGCACTCGATTTGCCGAAAGGGAGTGAAATCCTTGTTCCCGCAAATTCATTTATAGCATCCTCCGAAGCGGTGACACGTTCGGGGCATAAAGTCCGCTTTTGTGATATAGGTGCTGATTATAACATTGACTTAGACGACCTGCAGAAACATATCAATAAAAATACATCGGCTATTATGGCGGTGCATCTGTACGGTAATCCGTGCAATATAGTCGAAATCTCAAAAATTGCATCAAAGAATAATCTTAAATTAATCGAAGATTGTGCTCAAGCACATGGTGCAACATTTGACGGCACCAAAGTGGGGAATTTCGGTGATATTGCGGCATTCAGTTTCTATCCGGGGAAGAATCTCGGCGCTTATGGCGATGGCGGAGCTGTCGTAACAAAGCATTTCGACTATGCCCAGAAAGTACGTATGATTTCCAATCATGGGAGTGCAGTCAAGTTTCATCATGATTTCGAAGGGCGTAATTCACGTCTTGACGGAATCAACGCCGCAATTCTCTATTTCAAATTGTATCACCTCGATAAATGGAATGCTATTAGGAATGCCACCGCAGAATATTATATCGAACATCTTGGCGGAATTGATGGGTTAATTCTGCCCTCAAATTCACCGAATAAATATCACGTATGGCACCTTTTCGTTGTAAGGACGATGAAAAATCAAGAACTTGCAAAATTCCTGAATGAAAACGAAATCCAAACGGGTTATCATTATCCGATTGCTCTACCACGTCTGAAGGCATATGACTATATCACGCAAGACACAAGCTATATGAATGCGGTGAACTGGGCACCGCAACTCTTGAGTCTGCCGATGGGCGACCACCTTAACAGCGACCAAGTCGCTTTTGTTTGCGACAAAATCAAAGAATTTTTCGAGAAATAGCTATGAAATGGTGAAATTAAACTGACTTAGAGGTGACTGTGGAGCTATGACGCTTGCATCATGTATTGTAGTTTATGGTGCTAAATCGCATCTGCCCTAAACCCAGATACCTGAAAAATTTGAAGAAGACAGTCGTATTTTGTAATTTTGTAAACGCGTCTATTGAGAATACATAGACAGGAGAACTATGTGAATTGAGAAAATTATTCATCATGGGCTTTTGGATTTGCTGAATATCAAAAAAAGAATGAAACAACGAATATACATGGATACATCGGCAATAGGCGGCTACTTTGATGAGGAATTTGAAGAAGCCACAAAACGATTATTTGAGCGAATTCGAAACAAAGACTTCGACATCTATTTTTCTGAGGTCAATGAGGCTGAATTAATATTAGCTCCTAAACATATTCAAGACCTCAAAAAACTGATTCCTCCTGACTGTTATCATTACATCGAATTGAATGAAGAAGCTAAAACGCTTGCCGAGGCATACATAAAAGAAAACGCGTTGGCTCAAACCAGTTTAAATGATGCTTATCACATTGCAATTTCATCTGTTTACAGGCTTGATTGTTTAATAAGTTGGAATTTTAAACATATCGTAAATTTTGACAAAATAAAACTTTTTAACTCGATAAATTTAAAATTAGGTTATCCGTTAATTGATATAAGGACACCATTAGAGTTTTTTAAAGATGAAAACTAAAGAGAAAAAAACGTTCGATACGGTAGCTTTTTTCAGAGCTATAAAAGAAAAATTAGCTGAAAAAATGTCAGGCATGACCCTAGAGCAACAGAAAATATTCTTGGAAAAAGTAAGAAATGGCGAAATTAAACTGACTTAGAGGTGAGTGTGGAGCTATGACGCTTGCATCATGTATTGTTCGTGGTGCTAAATCGCATCTGCCCTAAACCCCATATCGAAAAAAATTTGAAGAAGACAGTCGTATTTTGTAGTTTTGTAAACGCGTCTATTGAGAATGCGTAGACATGTGCGGAAAGGGTGAATATAGAATTGGCGCAATCATCATATTGCATACTATTTTAGATTGGTTGGGGCAAAAATTAATATATTTTATCGCAATTGTGTACATTTGCCCGTTGACGGTAATTCTAAAAAGACAGTGCAAAACCGAAACTTTTTTGGATATAACTGACCATAAACGAAACTAAGCTGACGAATAATGATTACATTTGTGGAAACATGATATGGCGACAATGACACTCTGGAACAACGAAACAGAAATTCAATTTTTCACGGAAGCGATTAAAAATTTTGCTTCTCCTGAACAGCTTTTCTATAATCTTAAAGACGGTTACTACGCCTATGTTCCAAAAGGGGCTGATGCCGAAGGACAGACACTACAGAGTAGAAATTCGCTTATCGGTCAATTCACAGAAAAATGGAGTAAGACACTTTTTGAACCAATTGCGGAAGACTTAGGGCTTTTTGCAATAAATAGCGTTGTTTGCGAAGAGCTTGGGCTAACCCGACAATCAAGTGCAGACCTTGCCTTTTGCACAAGCAATAAAACTGTTCAGCAGCCCGAAAATATTAAGTTGCTTTTTGAAATTAAAATGAGTGTGGTTTCAAATTATAAGTTTACTCACCCAAACAAAATTCAATTTGTTGGTGATTACACACAACACAAAGGCAACCCCGCATTGCTTCGTTCTGACAGTATGCTTAAAGCAATCGGAAAATCAATCAATATCAGGGTTTCAGGGATTGCCTCGACAAAAATTCCAATCATCGTAATTGGAAACAGTCCAATCACAGATAATTACATTCAGAAGGTTGACTTCTTAAAAACTTCGGGAGTAATACAGGGTTTTTGGTCGCTCAATCCGCAGCCGACAACATCCGATTTCGTAAAAGAAACTCCCAGAAAAGGTTTTCAAACCATTCAATCGGCAGACAAACTTTTTAACCTCTGCAAAGAAATTGTTGAGACCGATTTGAATTATTTTTCTTCAATGACTTCAAAAGCAAAACTGGGTGAATATATCCGCATCGCAAATAAAGAAGCAACTGACATTGCCAAAGCAGAGAAATTCTTAACTTTAATCTTAAACTGATATGAACCAAACGAATGAAATAGAAATAAGTAGAGAATTCTTTCCAACTTGGTTTAAGCAAAGAAAGGGAAAATGGATTTGTCCCCTTTGCAACAGACCACATTATAAAGAACTGGG
The DNA here is from genome assembly GCA_964637845.1 of uncultured Hyphomicrobiales bacterium. Lineage (GTDB taxonomy): Bacteria > Bacteroidota > Ignavibacteria > Kapaibacteriales > UBA2268 > PGYU01. The sequence continues at coordinate 13,692 of CAZWXI010000045.1, forward strand.
ACCTTTCTTTTATGGCATGACTGCAAATAAGAATGAGGATATAAACAACTCATTACTTTGTGCAGGAGGAACAATATTTTTTTGGGTAAGAGCAAGTGGTTGCTGTAAAATATCTCAATCTTTCCCGTATAAGGCTATTAAAAACCGGAAAGTGAACTCTGACAACATTCATCCTGTTTTACAAGAAGTCTTCTCACACCTTCTATCAATAAGAAAATTATTGAAATGAAAAAAGGAACAGAAACAAGCACTTTCGGAACGAAGGGCAGAATTAATCACGACAGTTCTAAATTTTACAATACAAAACTGTATTCGACGCTTGATAAAAAGGAAGTGGAAGGCAGTATTGAGAATGAACTTCCGAAAGAGTTCGTAAATAAATTCATTCTTGGCACAGCAGAGAATATGAAAGAATTGCCAGATGACTCAATTCATTTAATGATTACTTCACCGCCTTACAATGTTTCAAAAGAATATGACGATGACCTGTCATTAAAAGAGTATTTGCAGTTACTTGAAAATTCTTTCAGAGAAACATATCGTGTGCTTGTTAATGGTGGTCGTGCTTGTATAAATGTTGCAAACCTGGGACGAAAACCTTATATCCCGCTTTCTGACTACATTTCAAACATGATGATTGATATTGGTTTTAATATGCGTGGAGAAATCATTTGGAATAAGGCAGCAAGTGCAAGCCCATCAACAGCATGGGGAAGTTGGCAAAGTGCAGCAAACCCAATTCTTCGCGACATTCACGAGTATATTTTGGTTTTTTCCAAAGGAGATTACAACAGAATTTCAAAAGGGAAAAAGAACACAATTACAAAAGAGCAATTTATGGAATGGACAAAATCTATATGGACAATGAATGCTGAAAGTGCAAGACGCATCGGACATCCAGCACCCTTCCCGGAAGAATTACCTACACGTCTAATTCAACTTTACTCATTCAAAGACGACACCATCCTTGACCCCTTTATGGGCAGCGGAACGACAGCATTGGCCGCGTTAAAATCAGACAGAAAATTTGTTGGTTACGACATCAACAAGGAATACATTGAACTCGCAGAGAAAAGAATTTCATCGTTACTTAGTCAGACAAAAATGATATTTGAGTTGCACGGACAAGGTGAAGACGAAAAATAAAGCCCCTTACCCTAACAATGGTTTTGCAGAAATAGTGGGGTCTCTCTGCAAGAGCAACGTTCAGAGCATTAAATTATCTTGTACCGGGAGACAGTGCAGGATATAGGAATAGTTAGAACAAAATTTTTATATTTTCCTTATATCTGCATTGGATATTTTTCTTATATTTGTATTGATTTTTATATATTATATAAATAATAATTAATAATTTACTTATTACTAAAAGAATTTTTATGAAAAGCACAAAAATACATCTCATGATAGCATTTGCGGCAGTTTCATTGCTTACCCTGATTGCTTGCAACCAAATTGAGACCGAAGAATCACATACACTCCCCGCTCCGAAGAAAACTTCTGTTATTATTGTCGGACATGGCAGTCTGCCGAATGATTTTCCTAAAATCAAGGAATATTTTGAAGCGATAAATAAGCATGGGCATGGACATGGACATGGTCACAGTCACGGGGACAATACCGATGAAGCGTTTGCGGCACTGGAACATGCTCTTATTTACTGGCCCCGCACAGAGCAAAACGATAAATACTGGGCTGGATTTATGAAAATTGTAAAAGCCGTTGAGCAGTCCGATACTTATCATTCGGTTCATCATGCTTTTAATGAATTTTGCGCTCCCACAATAACAGAAGCACTTGCGGAAGCTGTAAAGACCGAGCCCAATACGATTATTCTTACCAGCATCATGATGACTCCGGGCGGTGGCCACTCCGAAAAGGATATTCCCGTCGCCATTGAAGCATTCAAAAAGAATAATCCGAATGTCAACGTCAATATAGTATATGCATGGCCCTACGATGTCAATGATATTTCCGGATGGCTTATTACCCAAACGAACAAATTCATTCCAACAAATTAATTTTTTCTTGGCTTAATTCTATTTCTGATTGGACTTTCGGCTGGACTGTTAGTTAATAAGGTGGCAAACCCACGTATGGCTCTTTCTGCTCACCTTCAAGGTGTCATGAGCGGAATGTTTTTTAGCTATTTTGGGACTTATATGGAAACGGTTAGTTCTTTTGAGAGCAATTATAAGATTAACTTTCTGGTCGGAGGATTATTGGACATTTGCAAATCTTATAGCAGTATTAATTTCTGCAATGGCAGAATTTGTGAAGATGCTCTACGTTACAGGCGGGTAAAAAGGAATGCTGACAATTGAAGGGTGGATTTAGTTTTTGCTTCTTTCTCTTTCATTATGTTTGCTTGCAGTTTGAGCCATTGCTTTGATTGGATTTTATAAAAGCATTAAACAATATATGAACGGATAAACAATTAACCGTAAATCATAGACATAAATGTTCATTACTGCATGAGCAATTTAATCTTGTCAGAATACTTCAAGCGTCAGTTGTTTTTATAATTCGCTGAGTTTTGGCAGGGATTTGCCTGCTACGCAAAATCCTTCAGCAATGGTACTTCCCATTCACTGTCGAAAAAGTTCATCCCGATATGTATCCTCGTGCGTGGCTTCAGTTCCGCCTCGTGGTAATTTTCATCAAGGACGGCTATTTCAGCTTGATATCCGACTGCTATCATTGCCATTGGAGTAAATCTTTCAGGTATATTGAATTTAGCTTTGAGTTTATCACCGTCGAAGCCCCCCATTTGGTGGGCAATAAGTCCTAATGCTGTAGCTTGCAGGCATATGCTCATGCTTGCCGCACCTGTATCATACTGGCTCCATCTGTTAGGTTCGCCATTGTGCCGAAAGACAGAATCGGCTAATGCCGCCATAAGTACAGGTACTGTTTTGACCCATTTTTGGTTCCATTCACCAAGACAATTGAAAGCTCGTAAAAAGGCAGGTTCATTATGATGTCTATTCCAAATAAGATAACGATAGGGCTGGTCGTTAAAACAACTCGGTGCCCAACGCGCCGCTTCGCATATTGAAACCAAAAATTCATGTGGTACACGGCGATTGACGTCAAAAGCTCTCGGGCTCCAACGTCTTTCAATGACTTCATTCACAGGTTCGGATGTTATTGCATTTTTAGTAATCATTTTTTCTCCTCAGTAATTCATAAAACTGGATAGCACTTTTAAAACATTAACAAAGTCATAGGGAAGTTGTGAATCGAATTTTAAATATTCTTTCGTTTCGGGATGAATAAATCCTAAGGTCTTCGCATGCAAAAGTTGCCGATTGGTCATGAGAAGGCATTTTCGTGCAAGAGCGTTAATTTCAGGAAAATATGAATAGACGAGTTTATTGCCACCGTAAGCCTCATCACCAAAAACAGGATGTTTCATATGGCTCATGTGAACTCGGATCTGATGCGTTCTACCCGTATGTAATGTGAGTTTAAGCAAACTTGCAAAGCTAAATCTCTCAAGCACTTCGAAATCAGTTCTAGCAAATTTACCGTCAGATTTTACTGTCGCAAATAATTTTCTGTCTTTGGCCGACCTGCCAATCAGTGATTCGATGGTTCCGCCGTCTTTCTTTACAATTCCCCAAACTAAGGCATAATAGTGTCTTTCGGACTTATGCTCGGCAAATTGTTTGTTCAATTTTGCTAAAGTATTTTCATTTTTCGCAACGACAAGCAATCCCGATGTGTCCTTATCCAAACGGTGAACGATTCCGGGTCTGACAAATTCGGACGCAAAAATGCTTCCTTCGGATTCTTCATAGTCTTCATCATCTTCGCCATAATCATCCATACTTATACTTTCCCTGAGACCGAAATGATGCAACAGCCCATTTACAAGTGTACCATAGCGATTTCCATATCCCGGGTGAGTACACATTCCCGCATCTTTGTTGACAACAAGTAAAAATTCGTCCTCGTACATTATATTGAGTGAAATATCTTCGGGCAGAAGTTCAATTGGCGGAGCTTTCATTATTCGGCACACAATTTTATCGTTAGCTTTTACTTTTTGAGAAGCTTTAGCAATCGCACCGTTTACAGTAACCAAGCCGTTATCAATAGCTTTTTTAACTTTTGCACGCGAAGCATTCGCTACACTGCGAGTAAGATACACGTCAAGACGCTCAAGTGTTTGGTGCTTGGAAACATCAATATTGATAATTGTTTCCACGTGCTTGGGGTAATTTTTCTCTATGTCGTCATTATCAGTCATTCCCTTCCGGTTTTGGAATATTCGGTTCAGTATTGGAAATTGCAGGTTCCGGTGCAATTTCACTATTATCCTCAATTTTTGATTTCTCCGGAAAAATCTCGTGAGTTTCGGGTAGCTGTTTATGAAAAATCAATAAAATAATAACTCCGACAGTTACGCAAGAATCGGCTATATTAAAAATTGGGAAATGAGTCCATCCCAAAAATTCTATATCGGGTATATCAACTTGAATAAAATCAACCACTTTACCGTAAAATAATGGAGCCTCACCATACAATACACCATAAAATACTCGGTCAATCAGATTTCCGACGGCTCCAGCGAAAATCAAGGTAAAACCGATTAAGATTCCGATTGACTTGTGAGAAATTTTGACTATCAACCATGCTAACCCGATACTTGCCAATATTGAAAATAAACTCAAAAATATTTTTCCTTCGCCAAATTCGATGCCGAATGCCATGCCGGGATTCTCAATATATGTCCATAAAAGAAAGTCTCCGATAACCGGATGCGGCTCTGCATAAACTGCGCCTTCATGCACCCATCCGAATAAGTTAAATCCTTTAAAGTACAACTTTGTAACTTGGTCGAAAATGACTAAAATTGTTGCCCCAAAAAAAAACGGATAGGTTCTTCTTGCGGGATACTGGTTCTGTTCCTGTTTTAATAGTTCCATATTTGAGTATATTTGCCAAAAATCTAATGACGTTTGAACGTCAATTATGATTATTAATTGCTGTAAGAATATGAATCTTGAACAGGCACGAGAAAAGATAAGTGAACTCAGTTCACGTATCCGGAAGTATGACAAAGCATATTATATTGATGCCGAGCCGTTAATCAGCGACCGCGAGTATGACCTTTTGTTGTCTGAACTACAGAGCCTGGAGGCACAATATCCGGAATTGATTACACCCGATTCGCCTACACAAAGAGTAGGCGGTGAGCCCATAAAAGAGTTCGAGCAAGTAACGCACATCGTACCTATGCTATCCTTGCAAAACTCATACAGTAAAGATGAGATTTATGCTTTTGATGAGAGGATTAGAAAATTACTTGGCAACGAGCCTTTTACATATACAACTGAACTAAAAATTGATGGTGTAGCACTAAGTCTGCACTACAAAAACGGCATTTTGGAGTTAGGTGTTACACGAGGCGACGGATATGTAGGCGATAACATCACCTCGAACGTGAAAACTATCAGAAGCATTCCCATTACGGTACCCGATATTAGTGTAAAAGATAGAATTCTAAATGATTTTGAAGTTCGCGGAGAAGTTTTCATGAACGTTAACGACTTCGAAATGATTAACATTGAACGCATTCAGGCAGGGGAAAAACCATATGCTAATCCCCGGAATACAACTGCCGGCTCGCTCAAACTTCTATCACCAAATATTGTTGCCAAGAGAAAACTCAATTTTATAGCATATTATTTGCGACCATACGACTTCGATTTAGACACCCAAACTCAAGCAGTAGAAATATTATCCCGACTCGGCTTCAGGACTAATCCCGGCTATCGTCACTGCAACAATCTCAATGAATTAATAGAATTCCTTGATTTATGGGAAAAAAATAGACAGAATTTACCATTCCAAACCGATGGTATAGTCATCAAAATCAATTCAGTGATTCAACAGAACTACTTAGGTACAGTAGCACGTTCACCGCGATGGGCAATTGCTTATAAATATGAATCAGAATCTGCCGCAACAATATTACGTGACATTACCTTGCAAGTTGGCAGAACAGGCGCCGTTACACCCGTTGCCGAATTAGACCCCGTATTGCTCGCTGGTTCAACTGTGTCGAGAGCCACACTTCACAATTATGACTTCATTACGGAACGTGATATTCGCATCGGTGATACCGTAATAATTGAGAAGGGTGGGGAGGTAATTCCAAAGGTGCTCAAACCCGTGGTCGAGTTGAGAAATTCAGACATCATCCCCTATGAGTTCCCGCAATACTGTCCCTGCGATTTGAAATCACCGCTTGTAAGATACGAAGGAGAGGCAAATTATTACTGCGAGCATCCCGATTGTCCATGGCAAATTCGTCGCAGAATCGAGCATTTTGCCTCCCGCGACGCCATGGATATTGCCGGTTTGGGCGAGAAAGTCGTGGATACGCTTGTTGCGGAGGGTTTGCTTTGCGATATTGCCGATATTTATGAACTCCATAAACATTCTCTTAGACTGATGCGTTTGGAAAAATGGGGAGAAAAATCCGTACAAAACCTGCTCGAGGCAATCGAAAAATCTAAATCTCAGCCTTTTGAAAAGCTTTTATTTTCAATAGGTATAAAATTTATCGGCAGGGGAGCCGCAAAACTTTTGACTCGTCATTTTAACGATATTGATTCGCTGATGAGTGCCTCAAAAGATGAACTAACTGCAATCCATGAAATCGGCGATAAAATGGCTGATTCAATACTGAAATTTTTCTCTAATGAAACGAACTTGAATCTTATTGATAGACTAAAGCAACAGGGACTACAATTTGTCAGCGAGCCACAAAAGCATGAAATCCTACAATTACCGCTATCGGGCAAGACATTTGTGTTTACGGGCGAACTCGATTCTATGACGCGTAGTCAAGCGTCTCAAAAACTGGAAACATTAGGTGGCGAAGAGAGCAAATCAGTTACTAAAACGACTTCCTTTGTGGTTGCCGGAGCCAACCCCGGCAGCAAAATCGATAAGGCGAAAAAACTTGGCGTTTGCATTATAAATGAAAAAGAATTTTTACTATTAATTGAAGGAAGTTCATGAAAAATATAATTGCTCTAATATCGCTAATGGCGTTCTTTGCAATTTCATGTGGCGGTGATCCCGCATCGCCAAGTTATAGCAATCCGCTAACCGGTAAATGGATTGAGAATCAAATAAACGGCAGTGACACGCTTCGAGTTGCGATGACATTCAAAGCAGGAAGTAAAATTTCAGGTACATCTGACATAATGCTGTTCAGACAAGTTATTGAGGATAATGTCACAAAAGAAGAGCGACTCGAATATAATGTAAGTGTCGCAGGAACTCTCAGCGGAGATGATGTTGAAATAAAAGTTCTTTTCGATGATGCAGACTTTTTTAAAGGCAAATTATCTGCCGATAAGAAGTCTATGCTCGGAACCATCAGTCTCTATAGTACGATGCTTGATAAAGTTGTTGACATCAACATTACTCTAAAAAAGCAATAGCTATTTATTGTAAATTTGGTACATGATTATTTCCGCTACTCTTAGAGCTTCGGCGGCTTCTGACGCTCCGACTTGTATCGGTTTTTGAGTCAAAATTGAATCCGTAAATGCTTTCTGCTCTTCGAGAATGGCGTTAATTTCCTCAACAACAGGCTTCTCGAAGTAAATATTACGGTTTTTTATACCTGTATCCAGCGAGCCGAGCATAGTCGCAGGTGTTCCCGAAACAGGTTTCTCATTTTCAGGATAAATTTTATATACATCTACTGAATGTTGCTGAAAATCGAGCGACAAATATGTGTCTTTCTGGAAAATTCTCATTTTTCTCATTGGATTTGCTGAAATTCGCGAGGCAGTGATGTTAGCAACGGTGCCGTTATCGAATGTAAGTCGTGCATTTGCGATGTCGGTTGTATCTGTCAGAACATTAACACCATTCGCATGAACGCTTATTATCTTGGATTTCACAAGCCATAAGATTATATCAATATCATGAATCATCAAGTCATGTATGACGGAAACATCTCGCGAGCGAGGTTTGAATTGCCCTAAGCGATGCGCCTCTATGAATACGGGCTTTACGTTATAATTTTTAATTGCTTTGATTGCTGGATTAAACCTTTCGACGTGACCAACTTGAATAAGCACATTGTATCGCTTCGCCAAATCTATCAATTTCATGGCATCCTCATAATTTTCGGTTATCGGTTTTTCAATCAGGCAATGCTTTCCATTTTCGATGCATGCTTTTGCAATTTCAAAATGAATTGAAGTCGGAACGGCGATTGTTACCGCATCCGATGCTTCAATAGTGGCACCAAGACTATCAAAAACGACACAATTATTTTCCTTCGCTGAATTCTCGGCACGTTCGGCAATAATATCCCTGACTCCGATTAATTCAGCATTATCATTTTTCGTCCATAATCTTGCATGAATACTGCCTAAATGCCCAACGCCAATAACTGAAACTTTTAATTTACTCATATTCGATTCAAATTAATAAATTTTTATTGAAGTAATTTAAAGCTAATTATTTCATGCTTTTGGGTGCGATTTTTTGTAGCTGTCTTTGAGTTTTTCGATAGATAAATGAGTATAAATCTGCGTGGTACTTAGCGAAGCATGTCCTAACATCTCACTGACTGAACGGATGTCGGCTCCGTTATCCAATAAGTGCGTTGCAAAACTATGCCTTAGGACATGCGGGCTTTTTTGTTTGGATTCGCTTACTTTTGACATATTTCTGTTTATGATTCTGTATGCTACTGATGCATCGAGTTTCTTTCCCGATTTACCAAGGAATAAGTGCTTCTCGGTTTTGTTTTTGGATAATTGACAACGCAATTTCAAATAATGCTGTATTGATTCAATGGCTTTTTTCCCGATTGGTACGATGCGTTCCTTATTTCCTTTACCGATGACACGCAATGAACCGCTCCGGAAATCCAACTCATTATATTTAATTGACAATGCTTCGCCGATACGCATTCCCGTACCGTAAATCAGTTCAACAAGAGCGCAATTTCGGGCACCTTCGGGTGTTGATACATCAAAATTCTCGACCAGGTCATTGATTTCATTTTTTAGCATGAATGAAGGCAAACGCTTATCTTTCTTGGGTGTGGCAACTCCGGAGGCTGGATTGACGGGAAGAAGTCCTTTCTTTTTGCAGAATTTAAAAAACGAACGGATTGCGGAAATTTTCATTCGCAGTGAATTTCGCTTTAGCCCTTTGTCATGCATCCATCCCAAAAATGGTTTGATGTCATCAGATTCGATTAGCCCTAAATCTCCATCACTGTCGTATGTTTCGACAAAATACTCCCCAAACTGCTCAAGTGCAGTCATATACGCCAATACTGTCCTTTTGGAAAAAGCCTTTTCCGAACGACAATAATCATAGAATTTATATGTTGCATCTTTGAATTTCATATCATATTTATTCAACACGCAAAATATGAGCCAAATTGCTTATATTTTTTATTTTTTTTGTTACATTTTCCTAAAAAATTTGTTTATACAATATTGCAATATTTGTTTTTAAAATATGTTTTGCCAATTTTGAGAATTTTAACAATTAAAGGTTTATTATGAGAACGTTGATTACTACCTTTATCTTCTTTGCAATCAATTCGTTTTGGCTTCAATCGCAACCTCAGGTGTCATACATTATACCTGATATAGGTGCACCGGGAATGAATGTTTATGTTGAAATCATTGCTCCCGTCAATCAAAAAGGGACTTTTGGCACCGATGGATTCTATCTCAATAATCCGGGCGATAATCTCAGAGTTCGTCCTGTTGAGCCTAATGATACAAATAAAATTGTCGTCGGTCCAGTTGTTGTCAGTTGGGATGGCAGAATGCTCGCAACTCAAATTTTTGTTAATCATACTCTCAGCCCGAATTCATTTGATGCACTTTCGCTTAATGTAAATTTTATAATTCCGCTGGAAGTCGTGAGAAACGGAGTTGCTTCAGCACCATTCAATTATTATATCGTCCGTCCGCGACCTTACTTCGATGGTCAGGTAAATCAGCTTGATACAGTCTTTGGTCAGGGAGCTTTGGGAACACGTTCTCCGCGTGGTGCGATGATTTTCGACTCTTTGCGTTTGGGTCCCAAGACCTATCGCGTATCTGTTGCGGATTGTGACCCGAATACTGTCGGAAATCAGGGCTATTTGCCATTCATTTTATTAAGTAAAGGTCCCGTAATTGGCACTACGGGTACTCTAATTACGGTAAATGCAGGCGAAGAAGGC
>CAZWXI010000046.1:0-23406 GCA_964637845.1 uncultured Hyphomicrobiales bacterium
TCCATAGTTCCATAGTTCCATAGTTCCATAGTTCCATAGTTCCATAGTTCCATAGCTCCACTTTCGTGTACTTTGTTCTGTCTGCTATGTTGCCGCTTTTTCGTCATTTCAGCATATTTTTCTAAAATGCAAACGCATTTATCATAAAAGTAATAAAAAATTTCGGATGATGCAAGAAAAATTTTTGAATGATGCAAGAAAAATTTAAACGGACTTGTCACGATTTCAAATTCCCCATCTCACAATCTTGTTTCCCCCTTTTGAAAAGGAAAAAATAGTCATTCTGAGCCAACGGCGAAGGAACAAGTTTTCCCCGGCTTCTTCGCAACGCTCAGAATGACGTTGTTTTATTCATCGTTTATCGCTATTCAAAAGGATTAGGGTGCGACAGCCCCCCGTATTAGCTTCTATATAACCTTTATAATCTTCTTGTGTAGCGGGAATTTCGATGTGAATTCCTTTACTTCGTTCCGCACTTGTTCGTAAATGCTTTCATTTCCGATATTTACAATTACTTTGTCAATGAATTCGGCGACTTGGACAAAATCATCTTCATTCAATCCACGAGTGGTCATTGCAGGGGTGCCGAGACGAATGCCCGATGTAATAAGCGGGGGTTGGTTGTCATTCGGCACGGCATTCTTGTTGCAAGTGATGCCGGATTCATCAAGAGCATTTTCTGCTTGCTTACCGGTTACTCCCTTGTTACGTAAGTCAACAAGCATCAGGTGGTTATCTGTTCCGCCGCTCACCAAATCGTATCCTTTGTCCACTAATGCTTTAGCAAAAGCTTGTGCGTTTTTGATAACTTGCGTTGCATAGAGGTCAAATTCGTCGCTGAGTGCTTCGCCGAACGCAACGGCTTTCGCCGATATGACGTGCATAAGGGGACCGCCTTGTACGCCGGGCATTACCCATGAGTCAAGGATTTCGCCTATATTTTTGATGCGTCCGGATTTTGGTGCAACAATGCCGAATGGATTTTCGTAATCTTTGTGGCACATGATTATTCCGCCGCGAGGGCCGCGCAAAGTCTTGTGTGTGGTCGAAGCCAAGATGTCGCAGTATGGCACGGGATTACTTAATTTACCTCTTGCGATAAGTCCAGCGGGGTGAGCAATATCAGCAAAGAGGAATGCTCCAACTGCATCTGCGATTTCGCGGAACTTCTTGAAGTCAATGTCCCGCGGATAAGCCGACGCACCAACGGTAATGAGCTTTGGTTTGTGTTGCTTGGCTAATTCCGAGACTTTGTCGTAATCAATTCTGCCGGTTGCTGGGTCTAATTCGTATGGGATAAAATTATAGAATTTACCCGAAAAGTTCACGGGTGAGCCGTGCGTCAAGTGCCCACCATGAGCAAGACTAAGTCCCATTACGGTATCACCGTGGTCCAAAAATGTGAAATATACTGCCATATTGGCATTGCTTCCGCTGTGGGGCTGTACGTTGACGTATTCCGCTCCGAAGAGCTTTTTCAGACGTTCGCGGGCTAAATCTTCCGCCATATCAACGTATTCACAACCGCCGTAATAGCGTTTACCCGGATATCCTTCGGCATATTTGTTTGTCAAAACTGAGCCTTGTGCTTGCATAACAGCTTCGGAAGCGAAATTCTCGCTTGCGATGAGTTCAATTTTTTCGTGCTGTCTTGTGTTTTCTTTCAGCAAAATATCATAAAGTTCCGGGTCGTGTTTTTTTACTTCTTCATACATAATAAGTCCGTTTTTATTGGTGATTAATTTTATGGTGTAATCCTGTAAATCATTCTCGGGAAAGGGATTACCTCGCGAATATGTGCCGCTCCGGTAATCCATTTTACCGTTCGTTCCACTCCAAGTCCGAATCCGCTGTGGCAGACGCTGCCATAACGACGCAAATCGAGATACCATTTGAATTCTTCTTCAGGCAATTTTTCGTGGCGAATTCTTGTCAACAATAAATCAAAATCATCTTCTCTTTGGCTGCCTCCAATCAATTCGCCTGCTTTTTCGGGGCCCAGCATATCCATAGCCAAAACAACTTCGGGATTTTCCGGGTCTCGTTTCATGTAAAAGGCTTTAATTTCAGTAGGATAGCGATGAATAATCAATGGTTTTTCGAATTGCTCCATAATGGCTTCTTCTTGCGGAGTTCCGAAGTCCTCACCCCATGGAAAGGGTAGAATTTCGACATCTTTGCCGTCAATTTTTTTGTTGAGCGGTATTCTATTTTCGGCAAGCCAGTCAACGGCATCTGAATAGCTCATTCTATGGAAGGGGCGGCGAACTTTTTCGAGTTTACTTGTGTCGCGTTCCAATGTCTGTAATTCCTTTTGGCAGGTTTTCAGGCAATACTGCACGATATACTCGACCAAATCTTCGGCTAAATCCATGTCATCGTTCAAATCGAAGAATGCCATTTCCGGCTCGACCATCCAAAATTCGGTCAAATGCTTGCGTGTTTTGGAGCGTTCGGCACGGAATGCGGGCCCGAAAGTATATACTTTGCCTAATGCGAGAGCTGTGGCTTCGGCGTATAATTGTCCTGATTGCGACAAATATGCTTTGCCTAAGTCAAAATATTCAGTCTCGAACAGGGTTGATGTCCCTTCGCAAGCGTTGGGAGTGAGAATAGGCGAATCCATCAACTTGAATCCGTTGCCATCGAAAAAGTCGCGAATTGCTTTCATAACGGCGGCTCTGACTCGCATTATGGCATGTTGGCGAGAAGAACGCAACCACAAATGGCGATGCTCAATCAGGAAAGAATCGCCGTGTTCTTTGGGCGTAATCGGGTAATCTTTGGCTATTTGGATAATTTCAATACCGGTTACATCAATTTCGTACCCGCCGGGTGCTTTGTCGTTTGCGACGACTTTTCCCGTAATCGTAAGAGAGGATTCCTGAGTTAGCGACTTTACGCTTTCAAATGCTTCTTCGCTGAGATTGCTCTTGAAAACGACGCATTGAATTACACCCGTACCATCGCGTAGCATGATAAATTGCAATTTCCCTTTGCCTGTAACATTGTAAGCCCAACCGCGAAGTTTGACTTCTTCGCCGGAATATTTATGAATATCCTCAATGTAGTGAAAGTTCTTATATTGCGACAACATGTTATATCCAAGTAAATTAATGTATAAATACAAAAATACGAATAAGGCAGCAATTTAATATTATCGTGCGGGAACTAAATTATCTGCCGCCTGCAACTGAAAGCCTCAAATCGAAGCCGATTTGTGTGGAGTGGAAACCGGGTTGAGCGGCACCTTCGGTAAATGTGCCTTCGTAACGGATAAAGAATGAAGCTGTAAGACGTTGGCTGAGAGAATATCGGGCGCGCGGTTCGACGATGATTTGTGTATTTCCGTCCAGAGTTTGACCTCCTGCATCGGGCCCCGTATAAGTATCAGCGGGATTTGTGATGTTGTAGAGTGCTCTGCCGTTAGTCTTATATGTGAAAAGGAATGAAAGTTCAAAGTCGTTTTTCAGCGAAATACCGAGCAGCGCAAATTCAAACCCTTTCATTGTATAACTTGCTTGAGCGGTGATGTCGTTTGTTGTCTGTGAGGTAATTGTAGAGCGTGCGGCTGTGTTAATCATGAATGACTTTGTACTTGACCAGCGCAATGTTGCCGTTAGTGTGCCATTAAATAAGTTTTCGTCGAAAGTGGAATTAATTCCTATAAACGGCTGAAAAGCATATTGAACGGTTTGTGTCGTTACGGCACGCCCGTTATCCGTGAGATTAGCCATTTCCTGATATGTGGAAGTATATTGGTGGTCAAGTGTCATACGCTTGATGTAATCTTTCCATAACCAGAATTTTTCGAGACCTTCCCATCTTAATAACCAGTTTACTGCGGGCAGGAACTTTGCAGCGCTTCCTCCGGAAATACTGAACATTTCAAGTCCGTCGTAAAATGCTTTATTAAGGGCTTGTTGGTACTGTTGATTCCGTTCTACTTCGTCAATTTCTCCGTTATTGAAGCGGTTGTCAATCACGGCGGTTTGGGCTTCGTAGAGTCTGATGACGTTTTCCATTGTATTGTTAAAGGGATTGAAGCCGAATAATGTTGGAAAAGTTAAAAATGTTCGGTTGAAAGATTCCGTACCGATGACGTTAATGAAAGACGGGTTGCCGAATTCATCGGTAACAACGGTTTGGTTGCGGTTGAAGCCGACATCTGTTTTCCAACTGAGTTCCAAAGTTGCACCCGACCACAGTGGGCGTGAAGTCTTGATGCTCAAGCTCGTTGTTTGGCGGAAGTTATCCTGGAGCCGAGCGTTTGGTGGTCTGAGTCCAGTTCTTGTTCGGAAGCCAAAGAACGGGAAAGAATTGGAGCCGACAATATCAAATCCGCCGTGCGGATGCTCGATAAGACCCATTTGGTATGCCCAACTTGGTCCGTAAATAGGTTGGCTTTCTCTGCCCGTCATGCCGTTTACCCAAAAATTATGCAAACCCGTACCACCAAAGACCCCGGGAGTTATCGCCGAGTTTTGTTGCGAAAATACGAAATCAACTCTATCCCAATCGAAGAAAATCAATTTAAATATTGCTACGGGCGGGAATAATCCCTTTGATTCTTGCTTTTTGGCGGTGTCGGTTTGCGGTTGGAATTGTCTTAAGCCCGTTGGGCGAGCCTTTTGTGTGCCAAACCATGTATCGCCCAATGTTTTGAGTTTAATTCCCATGTTAAACCTAATGGAATTGTTCCAACCCGCATTTTTGACTATATCGCGAATTTCTGGTTTTGGCTGTAAGGGGTCAGACCAGTTGTATGTGGTTTGGAATGTACCTGTCATATCGATAAATTCATTGAGCGAGATGATGTTCGGCAATATTGGTCGCAGGTTAATCGTAACGGTTTGTGTGTGGAGATTGTTGATGCCGAAATTGATTAATTCGCCGTTCTTGAAGAACATTGCCGATGCAATCTGGCTTCCGGTGCGTTGCTGACCGAATTCGTCAAATTCAAGATTTACTAGCGTTGAGTTTGTCGTGACGGCATAATCGAATACGGGACTTAAAAATCCGCCTTCGGAGAATTTCCAGTTAAACTGTACGGTACGCATTGCGGAGAAATCTCGGAGAATCGGGCTCGGAAAATCAAGGAATCGTGATTGTTCGGTCTGGCGCCTTCTGTTGAACATGAAGTTGGTATTTATGTTGTTCGGGAGTAGATTGATTTTCGCTTCACTGTAAACACCGAAAAAGGGTAATCCTGCAAGAAATGTAAACGGCTTGAATGCTAGTAAATCGGGAATAGCTGTACCCCATTGGACACCGAGACGCCATTGCCAATTAAATCTTTCAGCGTAAATGGGATTGCGTTCGTATTCTTGCGAATAGGCATATGTTACGGTTGCTTTGTTTATCGTCTCGTTAATAAGCCAATATTTGATGGGAAGTCCGAATTTGAATCCCGTAATAGCCCAACTATCCAATACTCTTAACGATTGAGAGCGATTTATTATGCGGTTACGGGCTTCTTGTGCTTCGGTTATTGTGCCACCGTCTCGGAGAATTTGATTGTATGCGGCTGTGGCGGCTTCGTTCAGGAAAATGTCATCATTTGCCACAAATTGCGGTGTATCCATAGTTTCGGCATGAGTGTAATTGATTGGAATTCTCATTCCACTGAAGCTTTTCGGGGCGAATTTTTCCAAGTTCCCCGTCATTGTGACTGACCAATTTGTGGAATTGCTCCGATTGCCGAACCTTTCTTCCAATTGATGAAAGTTCGGTTTGCTGTGCTGAATATTACCGCTGATTGTTCCCAAATCCGCAAGTACTAAGTTGAAAGAGCCGAGACCTGCCCAATCGGCAGATTCTTCGGGCGAAATCAGTCGTAATTCATTCACCCACATTGTTGTTGTAAGCTCGTTGGGAAATCTTTCTGCGGGATTGATGATACCAAGCCCGAAAAATTGCACACGCGTGAGAATAGGATTACCCTTGATGGCAAAAACCGCGTTTGGGTCGCCCGGCACGGGTATTTCAAATCTTTCGTAGCGGTTGAGCGAATCACGTAATTGCTTGATTGATGTCAACTTGAGTAAATCAATCTCAATATCCTGCCAACCTCTCATCAAAGGACGGCGATACTCGTAATAATTTGACGAGTCTATTCCGAACCGCAAGAATGCGTACGCTTTGGGTACTGCTCCCGGTATGACATTGTCTGGCATTGAGCCGTCGCCATGGAAGAAGAATTTCATTTTTTTGTAGTAGAACAAGTCAAGTTGGCGGAATATACGGGTTGCCATTCTTTCATCGCCGTAGCGTAAATTCTTCACGCCGATAGCTATTGATTGCTCGTTCAAGCGGATATCTCTTGTTGGGTCGGGGTTATTTAACTGACGTGGTGCGGATACTCCCGGAGGCATGGTGTAGTAATCGGGAGGTCCGGCATTTTCCCATAAGTTTACAAATGATACTGATAGAACGCTGTCATTTGGGTTGACGTTAGGTTGCAAATTACTTATTCGCTGCCATTGCGAGCCGACTAATTTCCAGTCGTCTATTGATGCATCTAAATAACCGCCCTGAAAACGTACTCTTACGTATTGAATATTCGAGAAAAGCGGATTTCCGACGCGGTCAATGGGCTTACGGATGGGGATTCTGTATAGGAACCAACCCGTTGCTGGGTTACCACCGACAATTTGCGGATTGTTTGCGGCTTCTTCGGGTGTTTGCGACAGAACGACTTCATAGGTAAAATAGCTGTTATCGAGCGAAATAGATTGACCGTTGTTTTTGTTGAGGATTTCTGTATCGGGGAATTGCCCCAATTCCGAAACCCGCGAGTTGCCCTCGAAATTGTTATATCTGAGGAAGTCCTGCCAAGTACGCTCGTCATCATTTTTGGTAAAATTAAAGGCATAGTCATCACGTGCTGGGTCGGCTTCTTCGCTTAATGGGAAGGGATAAGCCAATTTCTCGGAGGCATTATCCAAAGCGTCAATACCGACGTCTTCGTCTTGGTCGATTATACCGTTTGGCAATGGGTTGGTATCAGTAATTCCATCCTCAGTGTCGAGCTTTTTATTTGGAATAATATCTTCGCTGATTTGCCCGAAATCAATATACATTTTGGTTTGTCCGGGTTCATATGCGTTGACTCTCATCATGATTTCGACGTATTCGATGTTTTCCGTGTCGAAATTGGTATTGAATGAAGAAAGTAATCGCATCATGCCGGACCATATCTTCGGTTTGTTTTCGGAGCGCAAGCTCCATATATCGTTTGGATTGAAGAAGCCTTCGTTTCTTTCGTCCAAAAATAGTGGGTTCGGGTTATAAATGCCTCGTTGTGCGGGATTGAAAACGATTTGCATGGGATTGCGGAAGTTTCTGCCTTGTTGGTACGATGTATTGTTGGGGTATATGTCTCGAATTGGTACGCGAGCAATGAAGAACTGGTACCAGAACATATTTGCTTTATGTTCGACGGCGATGCTGTCAGAGTTCCAGAACATTGCATTCACGGGTGGTGATGCATGCTGCCATTGAGTGGAATTCAGTCCCAGTGGTATTGTTCTTTGAGCACCCTCGAAGTCGTCAATATAAACAACGGGTTCATTGTTGTCAGAAGCTATTTCGGAGCGTCTTTTGTTTGGAGTGGGTAAAATCATCGCCCATTCGCCTTTCATTGCAAATGATGATGGTGCCTTGGTATCGTAAAATGGTAAATAATCGAGCATCCGGGTGATGAACTCTGTATTCCAATCGAAACTGCCATCGAATCCGAAAATTGAGTTGGAAATTGGCTCTTCACCTAATCGGACGCGATCGATGAGTGCGGATTGGTCGTAGTGCATGAATGTGAACCCGAGATTGGCGTTGGCATATCGAGAGCGAAGTAGCAGATAGTCCCCGCGTAATCCGGCTAATGTTCGCGTGGATATATTGAATATATCTCGTTGCTCATATTCGACTTTCAGATTGGCATTCGGAAGTGATGCCCGAGGATTGCGTAGAGTCAGCGTTCCTGCGAAGTAGTCTATTATATAGTCCTGATTTTCGATGAGTTCCTGACCGTCAAGCAAAACTCGCACACTACCGCGAGCAAGGTTGAAGGCGCCGAGTTGAATTCTGTTGGTTGCTCGCCCCGAAACTTCGCAGGAGATGATAAATCTGTCGCGAGCTGTATTTAGTCGTGCGACGTCGTATGTTGTATCGTAAGGTTCGCTGAAAGTGTATTCGCGAGCTAAATCGGGGTTGCCAATTTCATCGCGAGAGAAGTATCTTACGAGTGCTGAGTCAAATGGGCGAGAGTTCGGAAATGTGATAATGCCTTCGTTCGGGTCGAAAAATGGTGGGCGCAAGTCAAATATACCGTCGGGCTGAGGGGCACCAGTGCTGTTGTTGACTTGGTCAACACCGAAAATA
This sequence comes from uncultured Hyphomicrobiales bacterium, assembly GCA_964637845.1. GTDB lineage: Bacteria > Bacteroidota > Ignavibacteria > Kapaibacteriales > UBA2268 > PGYU01. Next base: position 8,383 of record CAZWXI010000046.1, read on the forward strand.
GTAACGAGTTTATCGGGAGCGCCTTCCAAGACGTCAGTGGAGTCGTTTGTTTTGCGTAAGTACCAAATGTTGATGTTGGTTTCGTTAACGTTTACATTTCGGGCGTTGATATCGAAAATGTTTTTCATCTGACGGCGCCACAAGCTACGGAAGCCGGGTTGCATATTCGGGCGATAGATGAGTTTCAGTATTAATGTGTCTTTTACGCCTGCCAATGTTGAGAGGTCGCCGAAGTACCGGTCATCGCTCGGGTCGGAAGTCGGGCCTTCGGTTCTATATGAAATGGCATAATAGCGGTCGGGGCGTAAGTTGCGTATCATTACGGTGCCGAGGTTATAATCTACTCTGTACTTTGATGAGTCTAATCTGATAAAGTTTCCTCGCTCGACTTCGCCGGCTTTTATTTCAAGATTTTTGAATGAATCGGGGTATTTTTCCTTATTGCGCCGCAGAATAGGTGGTAAATCGGTAATTGCAATTGATGTACCTGCCATTGATACGCCTTCGCGGATGTCGTTGGTTGATTCCCATACTTCAATTTCTTTGATACGTAAGCTGTCGGCTTCGGGTGGTATTACGGGGGTGGCATTTTCGAAATATAAGTCGTATATTCGTTGGTAAGCTGTATCGATAAAGAAATGATTTTTTGCGTAATCATATGCACGAAGCTGGAAATACTGCTTGCTGACACCGCCACGAACGTCAACGAATTTCCGCTCACCGCGTTTTTGTGAGAATAAGGTCTTGAGGTAAAGAGGTCCAAATTGCATGTCAACACGGGCGCCGAAGAGTGTTTCGCCACCGCGGATCAATGTTGTGGGTAAAGGTAAGTTTACGTTGCCTAACTCGACGAGCTTAATGATATCGTCGTCTTCGCCTTCGAAGCCGATTTTGAATTTATTGTCGTAATCAAATGTTCTTCGGGTGTTCCAGTCTGTGTTTAATTTCAGTTTATCGCCAATTCTGCCGCTGACATTGACTCTGATGTCCTGATGGAATATTGGCGAGAATTGGGTCTGCCCGAATTGCGATACAGTGCCGAGATTTTGAGAATCCCATCTGACGCCGAGTCTGATATTGACTTCGCCGTTTACGTTAATGCTAATTTCGGGTTTGCCGAATATGTTGGAAAGTGGGTTGGGTGGAAGGGGAATAGTCAGTCCCGTTGACTGGCTGATTAATCTTGCTAAATCACCTTTCGAGAGAGCCATTTTCAGATCGTAGCGGGTAAGAAGCGAATCCCATATTTGGTCGCGAAGTTGTTTCTGTCTGATTAAGAGGTAATCTTCTAATTCGATGACAAAGGGATAGCTGATTTCGTTGTCTTCGATTTTCTCGGTAGCTCGGATAGAAGATACAGTGCTGTCTAATCGTCTGTCGGTTTTCAAGCCAGTTGGCTCGGAATAGGAGCGTCCGAAGCTGTGGTCATAAATTGGGAGTCGCCCTGTTTCTAATCGCGGAAGAAATTGAGGTCTTCGGAAGTGCCCTTTGTCGTCGTCAGTGAAAAATATCCTGTTAGCTTCGTCCAATGGAGTTGGTGTGGTAATTGTGCTTGTATCCTCATCAGGGGTGCTGTCTTCGGGTTCGAGTTGGCGGATTGGCTCTTGTGCGGGATAGAGGTCAGTTGTATCTTCGGGTGTTGTTTCTTGTTCTTCTTGTGTTAGTTCCGGTTCTTCTTCCAGTTCCGGAGTATTTTCGGATTGTTGTTCTTCAGGGGGATTTTCTTGGTCTGTTAATTGAGTAAAATCGATGAAATTTGACTGCTGCAACAATAAAAGCGATGGCAGGTACAATCCGCCTTGAAGCATATTGTATGCCAAAAGATTATGTATGAAAAGACTTTGGTAAAATACGGGTGCATTCAGCGATAGCAAGAGCTTAGTAGTCGCATTCGTGGGCGCTGACACAAAGACAAGTATAGTAATTGTGATAAAAAATCTGATAAATCCGCTACGCAATGCAATCATATTCCATAAATTAATAAATTAGCCACCAATTATAAAATGTTATATTTCCGAAACCAGTCGGAATCAACCTCATAACGGTAAAACATCATATCAAAAGAACCATAAGTAGCGAATTATCTATACAACCTCAAAAAATGATTACAAATATACTTATATTTAAAAACAAAAACATAAATCGTGCCATTTCTATTTGTAAATAATTTGTTAACATAAGACTGACAAACGAAAAGAAAGTTACATGAGGAGCAAAATTAATTTTCGTCGGCAATTCCGGTGTTGACGTAATCTTTATAAATGCATCTATTTTGTATGAACTCAATACCGTTATCTTCGGCTAATGCTTTAGCTTCGTCTGATTTAATACCCTCCTGTAGCCAAATCAGTTTGATGTCGCCACGAGAATTGTGGCGTTCGACAGCTTCTTTCACGATTTCGGGCACTTGTTCCGATGGTCTGAAAACGTTCAATATATCTATTTCGTCCGGTACTGCGGAAAGATTTGTGTATGCTTGGAGCCCAAGTATGGAATCAACTTTTGGGTTTATCGGTATGACTTTGTATCCATGTTTGTGCATGAAAGCAGGCACTGAATGAGATGCTTTCGCTGGATGCTTTGACATTCCGTAAACGGCAATAGTTTTGTAGTTTTCGAATATATATTTAGGTTCCATGGATGCTCCTAACGAATATTTATGTTAAGGCTTGTAACGATGTTTAGGCATTTTTCTTGTAACTTTTCAATTATCTATGCCGTATAAAATTGTGTCTTAATATCTTGGCATAAAATTTGAGGAACAATAGAAAATTACCAAACGGAGTTTATCATGGAAATGCTGTATATGAGATTGGCTTTAGTGCTGATAGCGGCTATCGGTGTGATTTTTCTGATGTTGGATTCGAATAAATTATTCGGTTCGGAGAAGTTAAAACCTGCTCGCTACAAATCTGAAATCAACGAAGGTACCAGAAAATGATATTAAATAAAATACACATATGCTTTGCTTTCGTGACACTTGGCGTATTTACGGTGGCTTGCAGTTCAAATATTCGCTTTTCGGAAAAGAGCGGTGTGCCCAAAGAAAAAAAGCAGACGGCTAAATCGTTTCCCAAGCAGAATGAGGTGGCAATCGGCAATCTTGGGTCTCCAAAAGGCAAACAAAATGCAAGCGTCGAGGATTTGCTAGTATCGGAAGCATATACTTGGCTTGGAACGCCCTACAGATATGGCGGGAACGACCGTACAGGAGTAGATTGCTCGGGTTTGGTCGCTGCTGTTTACGGTGCCGTAGGTATAGGTCTGCCCCGCACAAGTCGTAGTCAGTATGCAACGGCTTCTCGCATCGAGACAGATAATCTTAAGGGTGGAGATTTAATTTTCTTCGGTACCGGTACCGTCGTAAATCATGTTGGCATTTATATTGGTAATGGCGAGATGATTCATGCTTCGTCGAGCAAAGGTGTAATTAAGCAAGCCGTTGCCGATGAGTATTACACACGCCGTTTTGCCGGAGTAGGTAGAATAATCAAATAATCATACCCAACCATCGTTTACCCGCTAATATTTTCAACTATTTATTATTCCCAATGAGTGAAGCATTCGTAAATCTTGAAGTGCATGACAATGTCGGTGTTGTAACCTTTTATCACCCCAAGAGCAATTCTCTTCCGAGTGAAATATTGAGCAAACTTGCCGCAGCCATAACCGAGGCAGACAATAACCCCGAAGTGAAAGCCATTGTTTTGAGAAGCGAAGGTGATAAAGCTTTTTGTGCGGGAGCGTCGTTTGATGAGCTAATTGCCATAGAGACTTTTGAGCAAGGTAAGGAGTTTTTCAGCGCTTTTGCTCGTGTCATAAATGCCATGAGGGAAGCGTCAAAATTTGTAATTACACGCGTACAAGCTAAGGCGGTCGGCGGTGGAGTCGGGCTTGTTGCCGCTTCTGATTATGCTCTTGCCATGCAGGGAGCATCTATTAAATTATCTGAGTTTGAGCTTGGCATAGGTCCTTTTGTTGTTGGACCTGCCGTTGAGCGTAAAATAGGCAACGCCGCTTTCTCGCAAATGTCGCTTGATACTAAGTGGTACAATGAAACCTGGGCAATGACGAAAGGGCTTTACGCCAACGTTTATTACACTCTTGACGACCTCAACAATGCTGTCACCGAGCTTGCAGGGAGACTTTCAGCAATGAGTTCCGATGCTGCACGGGAGTTAAAACGTATATTTTGGCATGGCACGGATAATTGGGCTACCATGCTTTTCGAGAGAGCAGAAATAAGCGGCAAATTAGTGCTTTCGGATTTTACAAGGAATTTCATCAATAATTTCAAAGTAGGCGCCCGATAATTGAAGTGTGTAATTGATACTTCTGTCCTGATTGCCGCTATGTTGGGCGATGAAGATGCCTGCAAAATTTTCGACAAAATTAAATCAGGGGAATTGTGCTGGTATGTCGGCAAGGATATTTTGCATGAATATCGGCTTATGATTTCTCGAGGGAAATTCAATTTTTCCGAAGATACCGTGCGGCATTGGAAAACTGTCATTAATAGATATTCTCACCTTGTTCAGTGCATCGAAACGCTTAAATTTTCTCGTGACCCGTCAGACAGCAGATTTATAAGTCTTGCGGTTCAAGTTGATGCGGATTATTTAATAACATCGGACAAAGCCATTTTAGCCGCGGAATATAAACTGAAAGCCGAAATATTTGTTCCCAATAAGTTTATTCGGCAAGTGTTTGGAGCGAAGTAAGTGCTTTGTGGATTTGAAATGTTATTTTTACAGTTTTAAAATGTACATTTACGTAAATAATGATAAACGGGAAGAAAATAGCTGTCGTACTACCGGCGTACAAGGCTGAACTTACGCTTGAACGTACTCACGCCGAAATACCTTTCGATATTGTCGATGAGGTCATTCTCGTTGATGACCATAGCCCCGACAACACTTTCGAATTAGCCAACAAATTGGGCATAAAGTACGTAATCCGTCACGAAAGAAATAGGGGTTACGGAGGCAATCAAAAGACTTGCTACGATAAAGCTCTCGAAATAGGTGCCGATATTATCATTATGCTTCATCCCGATTATCAATATACTCCGAAGCTCATTCATTCTATGGCTTTTCTAATTGCAAATGGGGTCTATCCCGTAGTCTTGGGTTCGAGAATCTTGGGAAAGGGTGCTTTGAAAGGCGGTATGCCTTTGTATAAATATATAGCAAATAGATTTCTTACCCTAGTGCAGAATTGGCTAATAAATCAGAAGTTGTCGGAGTATCACACGGGATTTAGGGCATTTTCTGCGGAAGTGTTGCGTTCGATAAATTATCAATCAAACTCCGATGATTTTATATTCGATAATCAAATGCTGTCGCAAATATTTTTCAACGGCTACGAAATAGCTGAAATCACTTGCCCGACTCTATATTTCGAGGAAGCGTCATCAATCAATTTTTCACGTAGCGTAGCATATGGTTTTGGTGTATTGGGGGTTTCGTTCAAACATTTGTTGAATAAGTGGGGGATTTTGCGTTCCGAGATTTATGCCAAATCTGATTAGCTTAGTTCTACATCCCTGAAGAACTTTTTATAAAGGTCATGCCCGTGGATGGCAAATTTTTCGAAGTAACCCGTGAACCATTGCATCAAATCCACCCCGGCGGCAATGGAATTGTGGTAGTCCTCGGCTGATTCAATACCGCCGGTCCTGATGACGATGAATTCTTTGTCTTTAATGTATTTATCTCTTGCATTAGAGGCAGTTTGAGCAGTTAGGAGCGAATCTTGTTTGATTGGTCTTCCCGAGATACCTCCGCCGAAATGACGGATAAAGTAAAGGAAATTGTCAATTTCGCGAATGTCTATTTGTTTAATTTTTTCGCTATAATTAATAGAAGTATTTCCGAAGTTTACTCCACCGTAATCCATTTCGATTAGAATCTTGACGAGTTCAGGTATTTGTGAAATATCGGTATCAGTTGAAAATTTCACGATTACGGGGAGGCTTTTGTTTTTTTTGATGTATTTGTTGCTGACGTATTCGAGTCGTTCAATTAATGCTTCATCGAGTAGCTTTGAGTTGTCGGTACGTTCTTCGGTATTTGGGCAACTTTCGTTAAATTCCAAGAAATCGGCTCCGGCTTGGGCAAATAACCTCATTCCTGTGATTACTCCCGACATCATGTCTTCAAATTCAAGCCCCGGAGAGGCACTAATGCTTACTCCGATAGGGCATCGCTCTTGTTTGTTAATTTTTGAAATACGCTCGGCGACAGTTTCATGGCTGTCATTCGGTAAGCCGAGCCAATTGAGAGCGGCTCCCGAGCGAGGATATGGCATAAAGGGATGTCTGATGCCGTTTTTGCTATTCCCGGCTCTTGCGGTTGCAGTAGTAGAGCCGGCGAGAAAGGCACCTGCACCCTGCTTGTAGCTTATGTCGTAACCATAAGCGCTTTTGAACATGCCCGCAGCATTAAACAAACGATTGCCGAATTTTATACCGCGATAGACATACGGTTCGCCTTTGTTTTTGTAGCGGGGATTATTAATTTTCTCTTTACTCAGACTTTTAATGAATTCGTGGCGCCCGCGGGAATATGTATCTATTGCAAATTTCGGTGACAAAAGTAATGCCAAGGGGCGAAAGTATTTATCAAATCTTGCAATTATCTCTAAAAGTGTCATCGTTTTTCTCTAATTATCACATTCAAATATAACAATTGTTTTCGATTGTTATGCTTGCATTGGCAGAATGTGGGCAAAGTAGTAAGAGTAATAGATTTAATTCGGATATTTTTCGGATATCCGGAATGATAAAAGCACAAGAACTAAACTTTAATGTCCAAGTATCCCTTTTCGATTTGGTGTTGGGCAATTTGTTGGGCTTGTATAAGCGGTTGAGCTGACATCAGAAGTTGCATCAACTGCTTTTGTATGCTTAAATCGCCTGTGCCAACGGCTTCACGCAAAACTTCCTTGGCAAGTTCGTTCTGTACGGCAACGGGTTGAGATTCCTGCACCGGTGCAGGCGTACGTTCAATATTTGATGAATTCGGTTCTATTGTCATCATTGCACCTGAAATTTTACGCAATATAACTCAAAAATGAATATGATACAAATGATTTTTGCAAAATAAATGACGATTCGGTGCAAAAAATCGAATTAAAAGGGAAGAAATTCAAAAATTGTGGATTTTTCAGTGCAGGAATGCCAAATTTGGCTTTATATACGGGGCGGATTAAATAATATTCTTCTTTGAAAATACGGAGCCGGGATTTTTCTATTGCTTGCTTGAATTTACGGGGGGTTAGTCTTATATGTCGTAATCGCAAGACTTCTTGGCGGTCCTGGGAACGTCCCGAACTGATTGCATTTACGAACATATTTTTTGGCAGATAATGTAAGTAAGGTAATTTTGTGATGAAATTACCTGCCAATGTATGCTGATGTCCTCCAAACGGAGAATAATAAGACGGGAAGCTTACGTATAGAAATCCGCCCGGTTTCATAATTTTTCGTATGTTTATAAGTGCAGTATAAGCTGATTCGAGATGCTCAATGACGTCCCGAAGTATGACCAAGTCGTACCTGTTGAGCCATTCTTGGAGAGGCTCTTCGGTTATTATGTCATGAGAGGAGTATTTAACGTCCAATCCTGTAATTTTCGTAATATATTCGCCCGTTTTGATTCTTTCGACGGCGATATCGGTCCCGACTGCTTCCGATGCTCCGGCTTCGGCTAAGGCATGCAATACACCGCCTTCTGCAGAGCCGATTTCGGCTACTTTGTCTCCGCATTTGAAAATGCCTTTTTCGAGCATCAAGGGGACAATTGTGCTCACACCGAGGTCATACATATATCCCCAATAGTATTTATCGCTATCGGATAAATCGCTTGCCAAGACTGTCGTTTTTACTTTGCTAATTTCGTTCATGTACAATAATTAATTTTAACTTCGTAAGTTACGATTGTATGAAACTATAATTGCTTTAAGCGACATGAAAACAGCATATCTCTCGACTTTTTACCCCTTTAGGGGCGGAATAGCCCAGTTCAATGAAAATTTACTAATGGAATTTGCCAAATCCAACGAAGCAAAGGCTTTTACCTTTACTACACAGTATCCAGATTTTCTTTTTCCGGGTAAAAGTCAGTTTGTCGATGTTTCTACCCCAAAGCCGGTAGATATGCCTTGCAGGATTCTGAGTACAGTCAATCCGCTCTCGTATTTTACCGCCGCGAGCAAACTGAATAAGTTTGCTCCCGATATCCTGCTCTGCAAATTCTGGGTACCGTTTCTGTCGCCGTCGCTTGGGACCGTAGCCCGATTGCTTAAATCTAAAACCGCTAAAATCGCCATACTTGATAATGTCGTTCCTCATGAGAGAAGAATCGGCGATAATGCTCTAATTAAATACTTTTTAAATGCTTATGACGGATTTGTCGTTATGAGCGAAGCCGTCAAAAATGATTTGCTCAAATTTAAGCCCAATGCTCAATTCATACATGTGCCGCATCCACTTTATGACCACTTCGGCAAGCGATATACCAAAGGTGAAGCGAGAAGAAGATTTGGAATTTCGTCTGATAAAAAAGTGCTGTTGTTTTTCGGTTTTATTCGTCGCTTGAAAATGCCTCAATAAGCAAATCCAACCCTTTGTAGCGACGAATAAAAGTGCTGTTGTTTTTCGGTTTTATTCGTCGCTACAAAGGGTTGGATTTGCTTATTGAGGCATTTTCGAAATTAAGTGACGAATATCATTTGGTGATTGCGGGCGAACCTTACGAGCCATATGCCGAGTATTCAGATTTGATTAAAAGATTAAAAATTGGCGAAAGGGTCACTCAGATGATTCATTTCATCGGAGATGATGATGTGAGATTGCTTTTTTCGGCATCGGATGTTTGCGTTTTACCTTACCGTTCTGCAACTCAAAGCGGTATTGTTGGAATTGCTTATCATTTCGATTTACCTTTGATTGCTACGGATGTAGGCGGGCTACGTGAAGTGATTGAGCCATACGGTACGGGTATAATGAGCGATAAGGCGACGCCCGAAGCAATTGCCGGAGCAATTGTCGAGTTTTTTTCTTCTGATATAAATCAATTCTCCAAGAGTATAGAGAGGTATAAGGAATTGGCAAATTGGTCGAATTTTGCTCAAAAAATAATAGAATTATATAATCTAATCGTTAAAAATCGTCGTTAATAATTTTTAGGATATAAATTTTGAATAATAACATCAAATTACTCTTCATAGGTGATGTGGTAGGGACAGCAGGATACGAGTTCTTATTGAGGAATTTGAAAATGATGATTGTTTCCTATGGAGCAAATTTCGTAGTTGTAAACGGCGAGAATATAGACAACGGGAAAGGTCTTACCGAAGAACATGCAAATGAGATTTTTGCTCTTGGGGCAGACGTAATTACAACGGGGAATCATGTTTGGGATAATTGGAAATCGCGACCTTTGTTGGCAAATAACGATTGTGTACTCAGACCTTATAATTATCCGCCCGGCAACATAGGCAGGAGTTACAAAATTGTCGAAAAAGACGATTTTAAGGTTGCCGTAGCACAGCTCCAAGGCAGAACTTACATGCAATCGATAGATTGTCCGTTCCGAGCTGCCGACTATATGCTCAAAGGTATAAGTGAAAAAACGCACATAATAATCGTTGATTTTCATGCAGATGCCACAGCAGAAAAAGTAGCTATGGGGTGGCACTTGGACGGACGAGTATCGGCTGTTATCGGAACTCATTCGCATGTACCGACTGCAGATGCCACAATACTGATGAACGGTACAGCTTATATATCTGATGTCGGTATGACGGGGGCTTATGATTCGGTCTTAGGTATGAGGAAAGACATTGCTCTAAAAAGGTTGATTTTACAGACTATGCAAAAGTACGAGCAGGCGACCGACGATGTGAAATTATGCGGTGTTGTCGTCGAGATTGACTCTTCTTCGGGGCAGGCATTATCAATTGAGCAGGTGATATATCCCAAATTTATTACGTCGATGTTTGAACAAATGAGTGACAATGAAGATGAGCAAAGTTAATGTTGCGATAGTCGGAGCTGGCGGTCTTGTCGGGCGAACTATGCTGAAAGTGCTTGAAGAGCAGAAATTTCCTGTGGATAAGCTCGGGTTGTTCGCAAGCGAGAGGTCTGCGGGTACTGAGATGGAATTCAAGGGAACAAGACATAAAATTGATTTGCTTAAATCCGAAGTTTTTGAAAACTATGATATAGCATTATTTTCAGCTGGTGGGGCTATCGCTAAGGAATACGCACCGATTGCCGCAGAGGCAGGTTGTATCGTGATAGATAACAGCAGTTGCTGGCGGATGGCTCCCGATGTACCTTTAATCGTACCTGAGGTGAACCCCGAACATTTACAAGGTCATAATGGCATCATAGCTAATCCGAATTGCTCGACTATTCAGCTTGTTGTTGCTCTTAAGCCATTACAAGAAAAATACGGGTTGAAGCGAGTCGTATGCTCGACATATCAATCTATATCAGGTGCGGGCAATAAAGGCGTTGCAAAGCTGATGAATGAATTGACGGGCGAAGGAACTGATGACAAACCAATAGCTTACAGCGTACTGTTCCATCCGTTTGAAGATGACGGATTCACGGTCGAGGAAAATAAAATGCTCCGCGAGACGAGGAAAATTCTTGGCGAAGATAATCTCCCATTGGCTTTTACTTGTGTTAGGGTGCCTACTCTCGGGGGACACTGCGAGTCGATAAACGTAGAATTGCAAAATGATTTCGAAATAGACGACATTCGATTTCTATTTGCAAATTCGAACGGTATTGTGCTGATGGATGACATAAAACGCGATTTATATCCTACTCCCGCAATTACAAGTGATTCGGACCTTGTTTATGTGGGGAGGATTCGTCGTGACCGTTCTGTCGGAAATGGCTTGTATCTATGGGTAGTTGCCGATAATTTACGAAAAGGCGCTGCAACCAATGCTGTGCAAATAGCTTGGTTGCTTCTGAATAAATAATTAATCTTTCGCTGATGCATCGCGAGGGTAAGGTACTTTGTCTTCACTACTGTATTGTTGGCTGTATAAAACGTGTTCTACGGGATTGAATTTGCCTTCCAATTCATTAATTACGGATTTTTCCCACATCGGAATGCCGTCGAAATATGCGGCTCTGCCGATAAGGTGAGCTCCGACGGGTGCGGTAAGCAAAAGAAATATTATCGTAATCACTGCACGGGTCAATATGCCAACTTCCTCGAAGTAGAGTGCCGTGCCGAATAGGATATTGCCGACACCGAGAGTAGCGGCTTTAGTCGTGGCGGACATTCGCATATAGATGTCGGGCATTCGGACAAGTCCGAGCGATGATATCAGGATAAATATCGAACCCGTCAGTATCAATATAGCACTGATTATGTCAATGATTTCCGTCATTGTTTGGTTCTCCTTTCCAAATAATACGCAAAAGCTGCAGTCCCCAAGAAAGCTAACAAAGCTATTATTATACCTACGTCGAGTACTGTCGTCGAATTAGAAATAATTGCATATACCGCTATAAAACCGATTGCTGTTGTCATAATCAGGTCCAGTGTGACTACTCTATCCTCCAAACTTGGACCAATCGCAAGCCGATAAAGCATGAGAAAAATCGAGATAATGATAATTGGTAGTGAAATTGTTATGGCAATTTCGACGAAGCTCATCTCAATATCTCCAATAATTTTCGTTCCAAACCCGATTTAAGCTCTTTTTTGTATTCTTCGGGGTCATCGAGGTACATTGCATGCACGTAAAGTATTTTTTTGTCATCTGATGTATCGATGCTGAGTGTGCCGGGGGTCATGGTAATTAAATTTGCCAAGAGAGTAATCTCAAGGTCGGTCCTGACATCCAAAGGTAGGGCAATAATACCGGGTTTCATGCTGTGTTTAATTGTCAGAATGTCAGAGGCTACTTTGAGATTAGCGACAATGAGTTCTTTGATGAAATACAAAATAAAGAGGAAAATTTTGGGTAATCTGACAAAGTATCTTGTCTTGTAAATTGCATTTCGAGATATGAATAATATAATATAGCCGATAAGAATGCCTTGGATGAAATTCGTAAAGTGCAAGTTTCCCGTAAGCAAAGTCCAAATAATTCCGAGTATGAGATTAAGCAACAAAAAACCCATGCTATCTGCCTCCTAATACTGCGTTAATATAATACTGAGGATTTGCCAATTGTTCGCCAGTCATTTGTGCAAAATCGAATGCCGGCCCTGCGAATAAACTCAGCAGGAGAATAACAAATATCATAAAAATTGCGGGCGAGTAAAGCAGGTATTTGCGTTCGAGAGGGATTTTCATGAATTTATTCTCTGTTTCGCTTGGGACTTTTTCGTCTTGCCAGAAGACATAGTTCCATATTTTCGTCATTGAATACAGAGTAAGAAGACTGACGAACAGGGATAACCCTACTATAAAGTATTGTTCTATGCGAAATCCAGCCATTGCAACAGTAAGTTTTGCCCAAAATCCGGCAAATGGAGGTATCCCCGATAGTGTGAACGCTGAAATCAGGAAAAGCAAACTGACTGACGGATAGCGTTTGAATATGCCACCGAGCGCATCGAGCTTGTACGTTCCTTTTATCTTTTCTACTATGCCGCTGATGAAAAACAGGTTCGTTTTCGTGATAATGTGATATACAATATAGAATATGCCTGCGGCAAAGGCGAAGGGTGTCATCAGTCCCAATGCCATAACCATATAACCGACCTGACTGACAATGTGGAATGAGAGTATGCGGCGGAAATCATTTTGAGCGGCGGCTCCAAGTACGCCCGTGAGCATAGTCAAACCCGCAATTACAAGGATTATCGTGCTGATAAATTCGTTGTTGATATCGAAAATTAAGGTGAATACGCGATACATGGCATATACGCCGACTTTTGTCAAAAGCCCTGCAAATAGAGCGGATACAGCAACCGGTGGTGTGTGATATGATGCGGGTAACCATGAAAACAGCGGGAAAACAGCGGATTTTATACCAAATGACACTAAAAACATCATCGCAACAACAGTTACAAGTCCTTTATCTTCGAGCAGTTGGATTTTTACCGCGAGGTCAGCCATATTTAGTGTGCCAGTTAAGCCGAACAAAATGCCGACAGCCGAAAGGAATATCATTGAGGAAATGAGGTTCAACGTAACGTATTTGACGGCTCCTTCTAATTGTTCCTGCTTTCCGCCTAGGGCAAGCAATACAAATGAAGAAATTAGCATCACTTCGAACCATACGTAAAGGTTGAATATATCACCGGTCAGGAATGAGCCATTCACACCCATAAGTAAGACTTGGAGCAAGGGATAGAAGAAATGTTGCTCGTTCTTCTTGTCAACGGTGACCAAAGAATAAAAGGCAACGGCAAATCCCATCAGTCCGGACATAAGCACCATTATGGCGGAAAAATTATCAGCCACAAGCACAATTCCGTAAGGTATTTTCCATCCGCCCACAGCTACGATTTGAATGCCGTTGATGTATATTGTCGCAAGCAGGATAATCGAAGCGATTAGTTCAGTACTTCCGGCAATTATATTGAGCAGACGCTGGGAATGGAGGTTTTTCCATGTGAACAGCATCAGTATCGCAAATGAGAGCGGCAACAAAACAGGCATCAGTATAATCAGTTCTATATCGAATTGTGTCATCCGTTCAGCCTGTCTGTCGATTTTAAACTGTTAATATCGTCATTGCCAATCATTTGGTATGCTTTTTTGAATAAAACGATTGCAAATGCCTGCACACCAAAGCCGATTACGATAGCTGTCAGTATTAGCGCTTGGGGTAGCGGTTCTGCGAATGGTTCTTGTGCAGTTTGAGCGCCTTCCTGTATGAATGCGGGAGCGCCCTTTGTTAGTCTACCGACATTGAAAATTAGCAAATTCGCAGCATGACTTAGAAACATCAATCCGAATATGACCTTCACCAAGCTTCGCCTGAGAACTAAATAGAAGCCCGCAGTGAAAAATACTCCGATTACGATTGCAAGAAGTAAGGTCATGGCTGTACCTCTTCGGAAATCGTAAAAATTATTTTAAGGGATATCCCAATTACTACGACATATACTCCCAAGTCGAACAATAGGGGGCTACCCAATTTACCGAAAAGGGGGAATGTGTATTCACTCCATTGTCCCGTCATGAATGTTTCATAGTTGAAAAAGGCAAGAAATCCCGATGATAGAGAAAGCAACAGTCCGAATGCAATCAGATAAACGGGTTCGACTTTGAGCAATTTCTTTGCTTCTTCGACGCCGAAAGCGATTGAATAAAGGACATATGCCGCAGAAGCTACTAAACCGCCGACAAAACCTCCTCCCGGAGAATTATGCCCTCTGAATAGCAGGAAAAAAGAGAACAGCAACAGCATTGGCATCAAATATCGCGTGGCTGTTTGGAGAATTAACGATTTCATGAATTGCCTCTCTCGTCTTTTTTCAATTTGAGTAATGCAAATACCCCGAGTGCCGCAAGCGACAGTACAATGATTTCGCCCATTGTATCGAGTGCACGATAATCAACAAGGATGACATTTACGATATTGCGTCCTTTGCCTAATACGTAGGAGCTTTCACCGTAGAAATGTTTCAATTCATCGGGTAAATCATTTACGGTTACCATGAGTACTATTATTGTGATGAGCAATCCAACTGAAGCCGCAAGGGTAAAATCCTGCAAACGGTGCGAGAGCTTGGAATAGCCAATGAATTTCGGGAGTTTATAAATTACGAGTATAAAGAGAATTACAGTAAGTGTGTCGATAGCGAATTGAGTCATTGCTAAGTCAGGTGCGCCGAAAATCGAGAAGACAACGGCAATTGAAATGCCTATTACTCCGATTGAGACAACGGCTTGAAGTCTGCTTTGCGAACGAATGACGAGTATAGAGGCAATTGTCATTACCACGGCAATAACGATTTCATAGAATGTAGTCGGGTAGTATCGTTGAATTGTGGCGATGTCGTTATAATTGAACAGCGAGAAAGCAACAAGA
>CAZWXI010000047.1:0-23109 GCA_964637845.1 uncultured Hyphomicrobiales bacterium
AGCCAAAGGCAAAAAGATGGAAAAGATTTTGCGAAGCTAAACATACACACATAAATTTAAACGTCAGGCGTCATACAGGAAACCGCTCCGAGACTGGGAGCAGAATAACGTAACTATCTTCGTACCTTAGCGAAGAAAAAAATATGGACAATTGAATGACAAAACAGGAAAAAGAAAAACATAAGGAGAAGTTCGAAAAGTCTCTAAATAAGTTCGTCAAGGAATTAAAAACCTATGTTTCCACTGAGACAGGAGAATGGGCGGTTAAGGGCTTTATTGACATTTACAAGAATATTTACACCATATCCTCCGACACAAATCATTTCAAAAATCCTGGAGATTCACATTTTCCTTGGGATTTTAAAGTTTGCCGAAAAATACGGCTACAAACTGATTTTAGCAGAACATCAAAATTGGTATCCTGACTTAACCATTATCGATAAGGACAATGCAGACGCCAAATTCGCTCTTGACCTAAAAACCACTTTCAGAAGGAATAACAAAACAGCAGGTTTTACGCTTGGAAGTCACGGAGCATATTTCAAGGAAAGAGACAAAAGCAAGAACATCCAGTTCCCTTACAACCAATATTTAGGGCATTATTGTTTGGGTATCATCTATACTCGTGAAGATTTTGAAGATGATTTGGCGGACACAGAGATTTATCAGGTTCAGGAACTTCAGGAAGAATACGGAGAAAGTCAAGACCCTATCAAAGACCGACAGGTAACTAATGTTGCCAATCTCAAATCCATTACATCAGTAATCAAGGACTTTGACTTCTTTGCGGCAGAGAAGTGGAAAATTGCAAGTGATAGAAGGGGTTCAGGAAATACAGCAAACATTGGCTCAATCAACGACATTAAAGACCTTAAAGCAGGTAATGGGGTATTTAGCAAATTGGGAGAAGAATGGTTTGACGAGTATTGGATAAACTACGGAACTGCTACAATGATGAAAGACGGCAAGACCGTCAAAGTAAGCAGTATTTGGGACTTTCTTGAATTCAAAGGGAGAAAAAACCTTTTCAATAAGGTAGTGGCAAAAGGAGCAAAACGAAAAAGAGCAGACCAAGAATGAAAGTAATTACACCACCAATAAAAAGTCAGGGCATAAAAACCAAGTTAGTCCCTTGGATAAATGACCTACTGCCCGATAAAAAAGGAAAATGGATTGAGCCGTTTTTTGGAACCGGTGTTGTTGCTTTTAATATGGGTTTTAAAAATACTCTGTTAAATGACACAAATCCTCACATAATCAGGCTGTATCAGGAAATCCAAAACGGAACAATCACTCCTCAAATCACCAAATCCTATCTTGAAAAAGAAGGCGAAGCGTTAAAAAATGCCGGAGATAATGGCTATGACCATTTCAGGTTCATCAAAGACCGTTTCAACAAAAACCCGAATTCGCTTGATTTTATTTTTCTCTCAAGGGCAGGCTTTAATGGAATGATGCGATTCAACAAAAAAGGAGAATGGAATATTCCGTTTTGCAAGAAACCAGAGCGTTTTGCTCAAGCGTACATCACGAAAATTGTAAATCAAGTAGCAAAAGTTTCACACATCATCAAGCCTGAATGGGAATTCACCAACAAACAATTTTCAGAAATTATCCCATTGGCAAACAAAGGGGATATTATCTATTGCGACCCGCCTTATTTTGGTCGATATGTAGACTATTATAACGGCTGGACAGAAGGTGATGAAGAATTGCTATTTAACCAATTAAGAGAAACAGACGCAAAATTCATTCTTTCGACTTGGCATCACAATGACTATCGGGAGAACGAAATGATTTCAAAGTTTTGGAATAACTTCAACATTATTACCAGAGACCATTTCTACCATTCAGGTGGAAAAATTGAAAACAGAAAAAGTATTGTGGAAGCATTGGTATGTAACTTTGACCTTGACGAAGAAATATCAGAACACAATCACGGAATAAAAGAAAAACATAAGCAATTGTCCATATTCGAGCTGACGAATGAAAAAGTACGAACGCCCAACATTGTGTATAAGCAATAGCGGGTGAAGTGCTGAAATTGAGTATAGTACACCAATAACCTTTAGCGGTGGCGGACAGGTACGTACTCCGAAATCCGCTACTGCTCATACACTGAACCGTTAGGCGAAATAGCTGTTGATTAATTTTCACATCGCTTGTTTATCACATAGATACAAGATAAATAGCCAATTTTTTTTTTGAATGTGCAAAAATTGAAAATGATCTGTTGTGCGTTTTGGTTAAAAAGCGTTACATATCCATTATTTGTATTAGTTAAAATTTAATCGGACAATTTGTTAAATTTTAACTAATACAATTTAACCTTTACTTCACCACCTTACTATAACGCAAGAGATTATTCAATTTACCCGAGCTACAAAGCATATTTAGAGTTTCTTGCTGACGTATTTAAAGAAGTTCACCGCGTTACAAAAGAAGGACGTTTCCTGATAGTAAACACTTCGCCAATCATAATACCACGTATTAGCAGAGCACACAGCAGTAAACGCTATCCAATTCCTTTTGACATTCACCCATATTTGACATCAATGGGGTGGGAGTTTATCGACGACATTGTCTGGATGAAACCCGAAGCAAGTGTAAAAGACCGTATTGGCGGTTTTCAACAACACAGGAAACCACTTGGATACAAGCCAAATTCTGTAACTGAATATTTGATGGTTTATAGAAAATCAACTGAAAAACTTTTAGATTGGAACATTCGCCAATACGATTGGCAAACAGTTCAGGAAAGTAAAGTACCAGAAGGTTACGAAGCAACAAATGTTTGGAAAATTGAACCTTGCTTTGATAAAGTACATTCAGCAGTTTTCCCCGTTGAACTTTGTAAAAGAGTTATCCAATATTATTCTTACAAAGGCGACTTGGTGTTTGATCCATTTGCAGGCAGCGGTACAATGGGAAAAACAGCCAAGAGTTTAGGGCGGTACTTTTTTTTAACCGAAAAAGACGAAACCTCTTTCGATTATATGAAATCTAAAAAATCGAAGGAAATTTTTGATACTTATGAAACGAGATTTTTAACACATGCAGAATTTAAAAGCACTATAAAATGACTTTAACAGAAAAAGTAGCCAAGATATAATCCGTAAACTTTTAAACGGGGATGATTACAGAATTGAAGTTGTAACGCTTATTAATGCTGAATTTTTGCAGTTTGCAATTGATTTTTTCAAAAAAATAGTTGATGCAAGGCTACAAAGCAAAACCGCACAAGACAAGGTACAGACAAAAGCAATAAAGGACTGATACAAGACACAGTGAGTGACTCGAACCCGAATATGGGCTTTTACTTCTGTCAGGATGACACGCAAACTTGAATCGTCATCATTCTCTAAGCTCACTACTTTAAAAACAGACAAATCTTTATAGATACTTCGTTATACGTTGATTTAATATTGATGCAGAACGAGCGATATCGAGAATCTTATCGCTTATAAAATCAGTATCGCTCAATATATTCAAGTATAGCATGGACTTTTTGTATTGCCCCGCAGTGTGCTTGATTCTGTCGTACTGAATTTTTGATAACTGTTTAAGATATGTTTCCATCGCTTTATGTTGCTGCTCGATTGCTTCCAGCAATTCAGATTTAAACGAAGCTAAAAATTCTACAGTTAAATCTATCAACCGAGAATTTAATGGCAACAATCGGGCAATTTCATCAATTTGCTCGGCAGTAAATTTATGATGGTTATTGTCAATATATCTATGGTTTTGCCTTGTGAGCAGCACTACACGGTCAGCAATATCTTGGAGACTAATCAGCGATTTAGAAAAGTCATGAACTTCAAAAATTTCAGTTTCTTTGCTCTTATACAATTGCTTCAAAATATTTTTAATAAGCACTTGGCAATTTTTGTCATGCTCTTCGGCATCTATTCGAGCTTTTTTCAAATCCTTCAGCGAGGAAGTAAGAAAGGCGCTGTAAGATGCACTTACAAGTAATTTTACTTTACTTAAATTTTTTGCAATGTTTGTAAATGTTTGATTTATCAATTGCGATGTGGCTTCGTTTGTATAAGAAAGCATCGTCTGGACTTCTTCGGCCTGTTTGTCCTTTTCTTTCCGGAACTTACCCGTACGGAAAAATGTAAACACCGCAAGCCCGCTAAATCCTATTAAAGCATAAACTTCTCCATAATAAATTATAGCCGCAATGATACCTGCAATAGTAAAAGCTGAGAACGCCGTCAAAAACCATCCCCCCACCACGGTAATTACGCCCGATACACGATAGACAGCCGATTCACGCCCCCATGATTTATCCGAAAGAGCCGCTGCCATAGCAACAATGAAAGTTACATAAGTAGTTGACAGTGGCAGTTTGAATGATGTAGCTATTGAAATCAAGCCCGCCGATACCATCAGCATAACAGCCGCCCTAAGCAAGTCAAATGCAGGCGGAACACCATTTGCGTCAAGTTCGGGATGGTATTGCGATAAATCAATTCTGCTTGATACCCATTTTTGAACCGATTTCGGCACAATGAGCTTCAAAGCGTCAAATGCTAATATGGCAAATCTGACCAAATTCCGGGCGAGTAGGTTAGATTCGAATTTTTCTATGCCTTCGTCCAGAGTGCCAAGACCAATTTCGGTCTTTGTCACGTGTCGGGCTTTGCGTGATACGAATAAAGTAATTACCATTACCACACCTGCCAATAGCAGCATCCAAGTATCCACCCGCACAGGTTCTGCCATTCTTTCCATCGTCAAATTCCGTGCATCGGGATGTCCAAGAGAGTACTGATATGCATGAATACCCGCAATCGGCGCACCGATAAAATTCACCAAATCGTTTGCCGCAAATGCCATCGCCAATGCGAATGTACCTATCATCACTATGACTTTCAGGACATTGATTTTGGTGAACCACATCAATAATTGTATCAGTAAAGTCCAACCGACAAACATATACGCAGAAAGTATTAACTGATTCGATTGTATCCATTCCGATACGTCCGGCGGAATAAACGATGCGCCTTTGGCACCTTTAATTAAAATAAAAAGCGATAGCGAAGTAAGCGCCAAACCACTCCACACAGAACCGAATTTTCTGAACCTTTCTTTGTAGCTGAAAGTAAAAAGTAACCGGCTGAGATATTGAAAAATAAACCCAAATATGAATGCAAACAAAATGGACATCAATATCGCCGAAACGATTACAAGCACGCTGTCAGTGTTTAGATATCCAATGACTGCACTTAAATCATCATTGTTCTGGACTACTTTGATTATTGAGATAGCAACAGACGCACCCAACAATCCGAATACAAGAGATACCGTCGTGGATGTTGGCAAACCGAACGTATTGAATAAGTCGAGTAACAATATGTCCTGAAACATCAGCGCAACAAAGATTATCAGCAACTCCGTCAGGTAAAAATATTGAGGATTGAAGATACCACTACGGGCTATTTCCATCATACCGCTCGAAAACGTTACGCCTACAAGTATCCCCAGTGACGCCACGAGCATAGCTATCTGAAACGTTGCAGCGCGCGAACCGAGTGCGGAATTGAGGAAGTTGACGGCGTCATTTGCAACCCCTACGGTTAAATCAGTGATTGCAAGTATTACAAGTATTATGACTATTAGTAAGTGTAAGTCCACCAAATTAACTTTTTTGAAATTGTAAAAAAAGCAAACTCAAATATAGAGCATACGATAAATACAAGTGTTAAGGTTTCTTAACAAACGAAAATTAAATATTTTTTCCCTTGCTTATTAAGTTCATAAATTCCAAAGTTATTTTGTCGCTCACGAAATATCCTCTCCAAGTTAATTTGAGAATAGAATTATTAAGTTCAGCATAACCTGCGGAAAGCAAATTCTTTATGAAATTTTGCGTTCTTTCTGCCAAATCCAGCCCAAACATCATCTTAAAGACATCAAAACGCAATCCTTCCGAACGCAAATCGAGATATATAAATTCGTTCATTTTTTGCTCCGCACCCAAGATTTCGGAATTTTCTACGGGCAAAATCTCTTGTTGAAGCAAATTGAAATATTTATTCAAATCCCTATAATTCCAATACCTTTCATCATTTACCAAACCATGTGCCGATGGTCCGTAGCCGTCGTAATTCTCCGATAGCCAATACTTAAGATTATGAGTGCACTTTTTCCCCGGCTTTGCAAAATTTGAGATTTCGTAATGTTCATATCCGGCTTTTTGAAATACCTCGACTGCCTCTTGATAGAATTTCGCGTCTGATTCTTCGGAATGAACATCCAATTCACCACTTTCGTATCTTTTATATAAAGGCGTTTCGGGTTCGTAAATCAAACTGTAAGCCGAAACATGCTCCGTGGCGAGCAACAACGCCTTCTGCAAAGTCTTGCGCCAACTGTCCTGTGTCTGTCCGGGGACAGCATAAATCAAATCAATGCTTATATTGTTAAATCCGAAATTTCTCGCTGTATCAATCGCCTTATAGATTTGCTTTTCGTCATGAATTCGCTCGAGAAATTTGAGTTCGCCCTCGTTAAATGACTGCACACCAAAACTAAGCCGATTCACTCCAAAAGATTTGTAATCGGCTAAATATTTCGAATCTATCGTGCCCGGATTGCACTCCATCGTCCACTCTTTAAGCTTACTCAAATCGTAAAATTCCTCCAAAGCTTTGTAAATCGTAGAAAAGTGCTCGGGATTGAGCAACGAAGGCGTTCCCCCGCCGAAAAAAATCGTTTCGGCTTTCAGTTTTTGCTGACGCTGCGATGTTCGGAGCTTAATTTCCTTAGCAATGGCTTCGGCAAACTGACGACGTGAATTAAGTTTCTCGATTGAATAGAAATCACAATACGAACACTTATGCACGCAATACGGAAAATGCAGATATATACCCACATTCTCGGAACTATGTTCATTTGCGAGCATATCGGCTAATTATAACGCTCGAAATTGATACGCTTCCGGTTGTATCCCATATTCAAAAGATTCTGTCTTGCTTCGGAGACCATATCTCGCCAGCCGCAAATATAAAAATCCACCGGAGGCAATTCGGCAAACAATTCCTTATAGACCTGATGCACATAACCGCGTTTCCCCTGCCAATTATCCGATGCCTCGCGAGAAAGGACAGGTACAAAGGTAAAATCACCTCGCCGCGATAATAGCTCCATCTCTTCAAGATAGACCATATCGTGCATATACCTTGTTCCAAATATTACATAAATATTCTTATGAGGCACACTATTCTTTATAATATCAAGATACATCGAACGAAGAGGCGCCAATCCAACGCCAGTACAGATGAAGCACAAGTCATTCTCGATAACAGACGGCAAGACGAAATTTCCTCGTGGCTCCGATACCTTGAGCGTGCTGCCGATATTCACTTCGTTAAAGAGATAATTAGTTGCCATGCCATTCGGGTCAAGCACGATTAGCAACTCAAACACATTGCTACCATTGGGATAATTCGCCAATGAATATTGTCGATAATTCTTCTTTACATTAAAAGGAAATTCGATTTTGATATGCTGCCCTGCTTTAAACGTATATCGCTCCAATTCCGGTACCTGCACATAAAATCGTCTGATATTTTGAGTTTCTTTAATAATATCAACTACTTCTCCTCGATACCACTGCAATTTACTATGTCCCAAAATTAGCAATATTCAAATGTTTAGCGACGAAATTTTGTCAGCTATATTATTAAAACTTTGCTATGGCTAAGTTAATTAAATCGTTGAAATAAAATAATTGAAGCTACAATCGTTTTTTAGATATTATAAATGTATTCCTAAGTTTTTTATGGCAAACGCAAACAATCAAACAAAAAAATCCGACACCATCTTTTTTACGGATGACCAAGTATCCGAAACATATTCACTGAAAAATCAAATCGCCGAGCACCTCGAATTTCGTATGGTCAAAGACAAGACCACCGCCACGCTCGAGGATACATACAAAGCCGTAGCTCTGTCAATTCGCGACAGACTAATTAGAAAGTGGCTACGTACACAGAACCAATACTACCGCAGTGACGTCAAACGGGTATATTATCTGTCGATGGAATTCCTCATGGGACGTTTACTCGGCAATACTCTTATCAATATGGGATTCTACGATGAAGCCGATGAAATAATAAAATCCATGGGCTATAACTTAGATGAAATCAGCGAAGTAGAACACGACATGGGTTTGGGTAACGGCGGTTTAGGGCGTTTAGCCTCTTGCTTTCTCGATTCGATGGCAACACTCGAACTCCCCGCATTCGGTTACGGGATTAGATACGAATACGGCATATTTGAACAAGACATCATCAATGGCTATCAGGTAGAAAAACCCGATAACTGGCTCCATTTCGGCAGTCCCTGGGAAACAGTACGCCCCGAGTACACTTACAGAATCAAATTCGGCGGTAAAACCATCAAACGCCATAACGGAAGCACTTTTCATGTTGATTGGATAGACACCGAAGAAGTGCTTGCAGTTGCTTACGACATTCCAATCCCCGGCTACAACAATAGCACTTGCAACAATTTACGCTTATGGGAAGCCAAAGCATCGCAAGATTTCGATTTCAACTCTTTCAATCAAGGTGATTACATCAAAGCTGTAGAAAACAAGTACCAAACCGAAAATATATCAAAAGTCCTCTACCCGAATGACAACACCGTAGCAGGTAAAGAATTACGCCTCAAGCAACAATACTTCTTCGTTTCTGCATCACTTCAAGACATCATCCGCCGCTACAAGGTAAACCATCAAGATTTTTCAGTTTTTGCCGAAAAAAATACAATTCAATTAAACGACACACACCCTGCAATAGCCATCGTCGAACTGATGAGAATACTTCTCGACCAAGAAAAACTCACGTGGCACGAAGCATGGACTATTACAAGAAACTCATTCGCTTATACAAATCACACAGTACTAAGCGAAGCCCTCGAAAAATGGTCCGTAAGTCTTTTCAGCAAATTACTGCCCCGACACTTGGAAATCATTTACGAAATCAACGCCCGTTTCCTCGAGCGCATTAGAATGCACTACCACAACAACATAGCAAAACTGCGCGAAATGTCCATCATCGAAGAGGGCGACGACAAAAAAATCCGCATGGCACACCTCGCAATTGTTGGCAGTTTCTCTGTTAACGGAGTTGCCGAATTGCATACAAAAATCCTAAAAGAAAAGATTTTTGCTAATTTCTACGATTACATGCCACATAAATTCAACAACAAAACAAACGGCATCACCCAAAGGCGTTGGCTCGTAAAAGCAAATCCCGATTTAGCGAATTTGATTTCGTCAAAAATCGGCACTTCATGGGTCACGAATTTGTACGAATTGAAAAAACTCGAAGAATTCACCTCCGACGAGCAATTCCGCAATGATTGGCATGACGTAAAAATGAAAAATAAACTAAGATTAAAGCAATTCATCGAGAAAAATTATGAAATCGAAATAAACATAAATTCAATCTTCGATGCCCAAATCAAGCGCTTCCACGAATATAAAAGGCAATTGCTTAATATTTTCCATGTAATTGCACTTTACAATAGTATCAAACGCAACCCAAACGCAGATTTCCTACCACGGACAATGATTTTCTCAGGCAAATCCGCTCCCGGTTACTATACAGCTAAAATGATTATCAAACTGATTAATTCCGTAGCCAACATCGTCAACAATGACCCCGAAATCGGCGATAAATTAAAAGTCGTTTTCATCAAAAACTACTCCGTAACTCTTGCCGAACTCATAATCCCCGCTTCTGACCTATCGGAACAAATCTCTACTGCCGGATACGAAGCATCAGGAACAGGCAACATGAAATTCCAACTCAACGGAGCGCTTACAATCGGCACTCTCGATGGCGCAAACATTGAAATGATGGAAGAAATGGGCAAAGAAAACATGTTCATTTTCGGATTAACAGCCGATGAAGTAGCTAACCTTCATGCAAACGGCTACGACCCACTCTATCACTATCATAACAATGCCGAACTGCGAGAAGTAATAGATTTAATCAGAGACAATTATTTTAGCGGACTCGAACCCGGAATTTTCGACCCGATGCTGGACGAACTCATGTATAAAGGCGATAAATATTGTGTATTCGCTGATTTTGAAACATACAGACAAACACAAGAAATGGTCGCCCAAAATTGCTTGAACCGCCAAGACTGGTTAATCAAATCAATACTTAATACAACTCGCTCGGGCAAATTCTCCTCAGACCGAACGATAAAGCAATATGCCGAAGAAATTTGGAAAATCAAAGGGTTCCCTATTCGCCAGACAAATGGCATCTAAGAAACCCCAACCAAGTATTGGCAATCAGAAAAGCAGCAGATTACTTTTTACTCGCTAATTTTTTTACTTCTTGGAAAAGTTTCTTTTCATCGCCAGGAGCATAGCCGCTATGTTCCCATACAATTTCACCTTTGCCGTTCAGCAAGAATGTATGCGGAGGGTTGGCAACGTTCATCGCTCTTTTGAAATCGGAATTCTCGTCAATATAGACTTCAAATTTCCAATTGCGCCCCCTCACAAAAGGAGCAACTTTCTTGCTGTTACGCGAATCATCAATCGAAATTGCAATGATTTTTACCCCAGTCTCTTCCTGCCAAGTTTCATAAACATCGGCAATATTATTCAACTCCTGCAAGCACGGTTTGCACCATGTAGCCCAAAAATTGATAATCATTGGATTGCCGTTGTTATCAAAATCTGCCGTATTAAATGAACTCCCTCGCAGATCCTTCACCCTTACCGAAGGCACTTTTTTGCCGCTTCCCTGAGCAATTGAGACTACACCGAAAGACAATGTCAATATTAACAAGAAAACAACTATGATATAATTTTTTTTCATTTTTTTCTCCGAAAATTGTAACTTTTTCAAAATAATTGTGTATTTTATAACGATATAAAATTACAAAAGTTTAAAAATATAGGACAAAATTATGAATATTTTACGACAAATTACGATTTTTCTTTCGTTCTTCATGATTTCAACGCTTTTATTTGCTCAATCGCTCACCCTTCTCGAAGGTCCCGAAGTAACAGAAGGAACAGTTGAAGATGAAGTCATAACGGTTTATGCAACCATCAAAAACGTCAGCGAACAACCAATTTGGTTCAAGATACATATGTTCACCGAAGGTCTCCATGAAGGTCACGAAGCCGCACTCTGTTGGGATGTTTGCTATCCCTACACTGACCAAGACTTTGTATCACCGAATACATATCATCTCGAATCAGGCGAACAATCAATGTTGCGCGATTTCAGCGCCCATTTACACCCTTTTAAACTTCTCGAACTTGATGAAGAACGGAACCCAATTTATACAGACCCCGTACCCGGGGAAAGCCTGTTGAGATATGAATTTATAAACGAAAACAACACCGAAGACAAATTAGTCTATGAAATTCTGTTTCGTGTACTTTCAGCCGGAAACGTCAATCCCGATATTGCCGAAATAGTCAATATTTCCCCCAATCCCGCAAGCAATGTAATATACCTCAGCCTGAGGCATTTAACCGGACCGATACCGACAAAAGCAGAAGTTTTCGATGTAGCTGGAAATTTGCTCACTTCCGTAAGAATTAACTTATCCGAAAATGCACTAACGATTGATGTCAGCAAATTAACTCAGGGCATCTACTACGTCACGCTTGCAGATAATCAAGGCAATAGGACTAAATTCCGTACCTTTGCCGTCCAAAGATGATGAAATGAGAGAATTTGTCGAAAAAGCAAACGAATATGGTGGCAACAAGCTGCCATTTTTCTTTGTCGTTGATTTCGAAATGCTCAAACCCCGAATCATACCTCTCGAAAAAACCGCTGAGAACGGTATATACTATAAGCTCGAAGGCAAGACGAATTACCTCGAATTTGACCCCGATAATACCCCGTTGATTTTTTCGAAAACTCCCGTTGCCCGCAAAATATATGAAAAAGCATTTGACTATGTAATGCAGAACTTAAATTATGGAAACACATATCTCGTAAACTTAACTTTTCCATCGAAAATCAAGACAAACCTCACATTGAAGCAAATTTTCGAGCGCTCGCAAGCCAAGTTCAAAATCTATGCCGAAAACGAATTCGTCTGCTTTTCGCCCGAAATATTCGTAAAAATAAAAAACGATTTGATATACTCATACCCTATGAAAGGCACAATATCGGCTGATTTGTCCGATGCTTTGAATGTAATAATGTCTGATATAAAAGAAAAAGCCGAGCATAACACGATAGTTGACCTCATTCGCAATGATATTTCAATCGTAGCAAGCGAAGTTGTCGTTACAAAATTCCGTTATCCCGACTATATTCGTACAAACAGCAAAAATTTAATCCAAATAAGCTCCGAAATACAAGGCAAATTACCAACAAGTTGGCATAGTTCAATCGGCGATATATTGGCGTCACTCCTTCCCGCCGGCTCTGTCAGCGGAGCTCCGAAAATCAAAACACTCGAAATTATAAGCGCTGCCGAAGCCTCGCCTCGTGGATATTATACAGGAGTAGCAGGCATATTTGACGGCGAAAACCTCAACTGCTATGTTCTAATCAGATTCATCGAAAATCAGAAGGGTGAACTTTACTTCCGCTCCGGAGGTGGAATTACAGCCATGAGCGATTCAGAAAGCGAGTACAACGAACTAATTGACAAAATCTATGTGCCTATTTATTGAAACGCTTCGCTTGCTCAACGGCAATATCCGCAATCTGCCTTTTCACAAGGACAGAATAGCCCGAACATTGCGGCACCACTTTTCCACTACCGAATTGAAAGACTTTGACGAAGCTCTCCGTGCATCAATAAAGAACTCACCTAACGACCAAATCTGCAAATGCAGAATTACCTACTCCACGCAAATTGAAAAAATCGAAATTGAACCATATACAATTAAGTTCCAAGGCCAAATAAAAGTCGTCGAAGTCTCCGATTTACTATATTCATTCAAATATGCTGACAGAAGCATTATAAACGCTTTTCAGAATGCTGAACTGAACTATACGGACATACTTTTCGCAAAGCACGAATTCATCACCGATACAAGCTACGCAAATATTGTTTTCAGCAAATCCGGTCGCCTGTTCACACCGTCTCGTCCACTTTTGCAAGGCACAATGCGACAATCGCTGTTAAGGCAGAGAAAAATTCAGCCGAGGGAAATAAAAATTACCGATATAGGCAATTACGACACATTCCAACTAATCAACGCAATGATGAACCTCGATGAAAGCCCCGTTTATACGGTTGATATTATTAAGGTTTAGTGTTCAAAGCATTGATTTGAAGCGAATCAGGAAAAAGCTCCTTCCATGCAAATTTTAAATCAACCGAACCGACATCGCTCGGAGCCACCTGAAATACATCAAAAATCACCGAGCCGCTATCGGGCATGAATATAAAATTCTGAAAATTTTCCAATATAGGCTCAGTGCCGTTTCTAATCCAAACTGTATCAGCATCGGGCATAGCTTTCAATTTATCGAACGCTATACCGGACAAACGAGTAAGCAAAGTAGTATCTGCGGCAATCAAATCTTCGATTGACATCGTCTCACCACGCAAAAGGTTGAAATTCAGCACCCGATTGTAGTGCAATCGATTATGAGTAATCAACTCAAATTGCTCAAAATGAAAAACTATTGCAATAATTATCCGGGAATTATGAACTATGCTGTAGTCAATTTTCAACTCGGCTACGGTATCTTTTCGTGCCTCATTAGAATTATCAGCGTGATTGCTCCACGTGCCACTAATGAAAGTCTTGAACGATGAGACCGAAGATTCGAGTATTTCCCGTATTTGTGCATTGAACAATCGCCTGATGTTTTCCCGTTCATAATGAGCAAGCTCGGGATATTGTGCATTAATAACATATTCACTCGTTTTACCCGTATCGGCAAACACCCTGTTTACGAAAATCAATGTATCGGATTTTACCGCAAATACTGCAAGCGAATCCACGTTCTGAATTTGCTCTCGGAACTGCCTTTGCGATTCACTACATGAAGCAAGAATCAACGAGAACAAAAACAATATAAGCGACTTACGAATCATAATTAAGTCTAAAATAAGTATTTTTCAAATTATTTTGCCAAAGATGTCACACATTTACTTATTAATTTGGTAAAATAGCGAACTTTAAGTAGTTTCGTAAATTAACAAATAGTCATTTTTGTAAAAATTATGTGAAATTTGAAATAAAAAAATACTAGATAACATTACATAACTAAAAAGGAATAAATTGATGTCACAAAAACACATCCCTTGGGCAGAACCCTACAAAATAAAAGTTGTAGAGCCGTTAAAAATGACCGATAGAGAATTTCGATTAAAAGCTATTGCCGAAGCCGGATATAATACGTTTCTGCTGAGGTCCGAAGACGTTTACATAGATTTTCTGACCGATAGTGGCACAAACGCCATGAGCGACGCTCAATGGGCTGGAATGATGCTCGGCGACGAAGCCTATGCCGGCTCAAAGAACTTCTACCGACTCGAAGCCGCCGTACAGAAATACTACGGTTATAAATACCTTGTCCCTACCCATCAAGGACGCGGTGCCGAGCATTTACTGTCCCAGACAATGATTAAACCCGGCGATTACGTCCCCGGCAACATGTATTTCACTACTACACGTTTCCACCAAGAAAAAGCAGGCGGCACATTCATCGACGTTATAATAGACAAAGCACACGATACACTTTCACTGCACCCGTTCAAAGGAAATATTGACCTACAAAAATACGAAGACTTAATCAACCGTGTTGGCGCCGACAAAATCCCTTATATCTGCGTTGCCGCAACAGTAAATATGGCAGGCGGTCAGCCCATCTCAATGGAAAATATCCGCGAGGTCAAAAGACTTTCCGAAAAACACGGCATAAAAGTCATGCTCGATGCCACTCGCGCCGTCGAGAATGCCTATTTCATCCAACAAAGAGAACCCGGCTATGCCGATAAATCCGTTGCGGAAATATTACTCGAGTTAGCGTCATACTCCGATGGCGCCACAATGTCCGGCAAAAAAGACCTGCTCGTCAATATCGGCGGTTTCGTAGCCGTAAATGATTGGAACTTATTCGAAGAGCTTCGAAACATGGTCGTTGTTTATGAAGGCTTGCACACTTACGGTGGACTTGCCGGACGCGACATGGAAGCAATGGCTATAGGTTTGGAAGAAGCCGTCCAAGACCAAAACATCAGTTCCCGCGTTCGCCAAGTAGAATATTTCGGCAAATTATTGGAAAGAGCCGATATCCCGTTTATTAAACCTGTCGGCGGTCATGCTATTTTCTTAGATGCCAAACGTTTTTATCCGCAAATAGACCAAGAAGAATTCCCCGCTCAAGTACTTGCCGCAGACTTATACATCGAATCTGGCGTCAGAGCAATGGAAAGAGGCATCGTTTCCGCTGGTCGCGACATCAAAACCGGTCTGAACCATAAACCGAAGCTCGAATTAGTCCGCCTTACAATACCGAGACGTGTATATACTCAAGCACATTTCGACGTAGTAGCGTATTATGTCGAAGAGCTTTACAACAAGCGTCACGAAGCAAAAGGGCTCAAGATGGTTTACGAACCGAAATATCTGCGATTCTTCCAAGCTCGATTCGAGAGATTATAAAACCCCTATTTGTAATTTACTAACTACAAAAAATCCGCTAATCCTCGTGAGATAGCGGATTTTGTTTTTAATATTCTACATAATATAAAAATTTAGACTACTAACTAACTTAAATCAATCTATTATTAAAAAACTATACTTTTGTTATATTCGTAGATAAAATAAATCAAATAAAATATGATAGAAATAGAAACTGAAATATATTTAGCTGACTGTAGAGATAAGCTAAAAGATTTACCTGATAATTCTATTGATTTAATATTTACTTCCCCACCATATGCAGACCAAAGAAAAAACACTTACGGTGGTATCCCGCCTGAAAGTTATGTAGAGTGGTTTTTGCCGATTTCTGGGCAGTTATTAAGAGTGTTGAAACCTAGTGGTACTTTCATGTTAAATATCAAAGAAAAAGTGGTTGATGGAGAAAGAAGTACTTATGTTATGGAGTTAATATTGGAAATGCGAAAGCAAGGTTGGCTTTGGACTGAAGAATTCATTTGGCATAAAAAAAATTCATATCCGGGTAAATGGCCCAACCGTTTCAGAGATTCATGGGAACGTCTTTTGCAATTTAATAAAGATAAAAAATTTAATATGTACCAAGAGGCAGTTATGGTGCCTATGGGAAATTGGGCAAAATCAAGATTGAAAAGTCTATCATCAAATGATTTGAGCAGAAGTAACTCTCGAGTAGGTAGCGGATTCGGGAAAAATGTATCAAATTGGATTGATAGAGAAATGGCATACCCCACAAATGTGCTTCACCTTGCAACAGAATGTAATAATAAAAATCACAGCGCCGCATTCCCGGAAGAATTGCCTGAATGGTTCATAAGATTATTTACCAAAGAATACGACACCGTTTTAGACCCGTTTATGGGCTCAGGAACTACTGTTATTGTCGCTAACAGAATGAAACGCAATGCCATTGGTATTGATATTGTGAAAGAATATTATGAAATGGTAAAAAAGCAAGTTAATACAAGAGAATTACAACTACTCTAATATTGCGACATGAACATTATCACAACTGAAACCATTCAAAATTACGTATAGACGAATATTTCGATATTTCATCAGAAGCGTATAAACAGTATTGAGAATTTAAGACTTTCCAAAATATTGAAACGTAAAAATCCGTACTTATATAAGGCTAAGAATGTCCTAACTTCCGAGCAAATTATTCGCGGTATTGTTGATGCACATATTAATTCGAATGAAGAAACCATATTTGGCGACTGGCTCGAAGGATTAGCTATTTTCATCAATAATAGGGTTTATAGCGGATATAAGTCAGGCATTATTGGAATTGATTTAGAATTCGATAACAACGGGATAAGATACATTGTAAATATAAAATCCGGACCTAATTGGGGAAATTCATCTCAAATACAAAAGATGATTTCCGATTTTAAAACTGCTAAAAAAACTCTTAGGACGGGCAATTCCGAATTGAACATAATTGCAGTGAACGGATGCTGCTATGGTATTGATAATAATCCTGACAAAGGCGATTATTATAAATACTGCGGTCAAAAATTTTGGGAGTTTATTTCAGGGAATCCCAATCTATATTTAGAAATTATCGAACCTTTAGGTCACAAAGCCAAAGAAAAAAACGATGAATTTCTGATTTCTTATGCAAGAATGGTCAATAAATTTACAAAAGAATTCGCAAATACCTTCTGCAAAGACAACGGCGATATAGATTGGAATATGCTGCTCAAATTCAACTCAGGTTTAAAAGTTGAATAGAAAAAACTCCCGAATTTCATCGGGAGTCATTATTCAGCTACAAAATAACTAATTCACAAACTTAACTTTAAATTCGCCCTCGGTGATTTTCTTCGAAACGCCGCCATCAGTTGTTCCTGTGAAAGCAAATTTACCTTCGATTTCGGTAGCGCTGACTTTCGTGACGTTCAGAGATGGCGTTGTAGAATTATACAAAGTTGATTGTGTCGGATTATTTATGTTAGATACAGAATATTGAGCAAGCGTAACTGTATTCGAACTACCGACAACAATTTCGCCCGTAATCGTTAAAGATACACCGAGCACTTCGCCCGTAGCAATATTAGTACTCGCACCATTGACAGTTACAATGTTGCTACCTGCTTTCGTTGCAGTTGCATTCATGCTTTGCCAACTTTGCCCGTCAACTTTGCACTTCATCGTACCCATCACGATGCCATTGTCATCGTTGTTAGTAGAATTATCCGAACAAGCCGAAACTGCTATGAACAGAACAGAAGCAAAGAACCAAGAAAATAACTTAGTCATAATTTAGAACTCCATAAATTTAGAAAAAGATTAAACTAACTATGTAAAAATAGTTAATGCAAGGTTAATTGCCAAATTTATCTTTGAGTTCCGTAAATTTTATACCGTAAGTATTTGCCCAATACTGCAATTTGAATGGCACGCCCGCTGCCGCCAATTTCAAATCACGTTCCAATTTCTGTGTGTTGTCGGCATCATTCAATGCAAATTTGATTTTAGGATATTTTCCCGTTCCGAAATTGATATCGCAAATTAATCTTATAATTGAATTAATGAATGATTCTGCTATTTTGGAGTCTGCGGCAATTATTTCCCGACGAATTTTGTAATGAGTTTGAGCCGCCGCTAATGAGCCACTCTTGAGTTCAGTCGTCAAAGTTTGCGATAGCAATGCCTTGGAAATTTCCGTATTACAAAAATTTATCATTTCGAGGTACAACTCAGTTGACGAATTACGACTTGCCTCGGCAATGTTGATGTCAATATCCGACGGCGATACAATAACGGCATCTTCGTGCATATCCGAAAGAGTTTGAGCCAATTTCAGTGCTTCGTCGCTCGTTGCTCCGCGTGTATATTTGCCGATTATGACAGGCATACCGTATTTTTCCATGAAATTAACCCAAAACCTCAAGCCACCGTTCTTGAAAGTCACAGCCCAATAGCACCGAGCAAGCAATGCCTCTCCATACGGATTTGTAAAACTCGCTTCATGTGAAGCAACCGCAAACTTATGGTTCGGTACTGCGGTTGCTCCGCCGGACTTTCCTCTGATGCATAATTTGCCATCGGTATCGTAACAGAACCATTCCTGTGGCTTTGCTTGTATTTTCATCGGCAATAAATAGCGCCCACTATGCTCCACTTCATTCCAAATTAACTCAAACGGCTGCCAACCGAATAGAACAGCTTCGAGCACATCTCTTAGCAAAGAGGACAAATTGACTTCTCCAAGAAAATATTCAATCAATTTCGTCTGCTCAATACTTGCTTCACTTCCGTTTACTGTATAATCAAGCGATTGAATACCGCTTTTCCTCGATTGAATACAACTCCAGACGTGTGGGTCATATTTCAGTTTTCTGTAGCTATCGAGCGAATTACCCGATTTGTTCAATATTTCATCTGGATTCGGCAGTATTCCGATGTAATTGAAGAATGACAGCCTGTTTCGCCTCCTGACCAATTCCGAAGTTAAAAATTTTCTGCTCATATTACTCCTTATTTCACTAAATTCCCCACAAGCAATCCGATTAAAAACAAAGCAATCATCAATAAGGGATGCTCGCGGGCAGATTCTTTTTTGCTTCCCTCTTGACGGACAATTATTTCCGCCACCATATTGGTGTCCTGTTGGTGCTTGATTGCCAACTCAAACAAATTTTCGGGGAATTCATAGCTGAGAAAAACGGTATCTGTTTTGACTATTGTATCAAGAATGGCAACAAAAGGCTTCGACTGATAAACGGTATCCCGCAAGTAGATGAGTTTCGGTTCAACTTTGCTCAAAATAATCGGCTCACGCTGCTCTACTCTATAAACCGTATCCCGAATAATTCTAATACTTTCGTAATTTATCGGCTCTTTCCGAAAAAGTAGATGATAAATCAATGCCCCCATTACCAAAGATATCAATGCTATGACAATACTTTTGCTCATAAGATTTAAATAAAAGATATGACAACATTTAACGTACCCGATAAACTGCTTTGCTTGTCGTAAATAATTTTTATGAAAGAATATTTGCCGACAAAATCGAAAAATAAAGCATCATTAACATTGCTGCCAATATCGGGAACGACTGTTTCGATAATTTTAGAGCCGACCCTATCGTTGGATACAGAGATTTTAATCTCGGGATAATCCGACGCAACAGCCAAATTATTCCAATACAACTGCATTGACAAAGCCCGGCGTATAATTCGGCTCCCCGATTTATCAAACATCACAAGCGGAAACCACGCAGTCTCGAAATTCACACTCATTGAATGATTTCGCAACAAATTACTATTGTACATGACTAAATCCTATTAATCCCCTAACATACATCCGTGCAAGCGGAGCATAAATATTCCTCTTGCGATAAAAAACACCTTCAATTCGCGGATTTTCGGGCGATTTTACGTTAAAACCAATCGTTCTAACGTAACCCGCCCTCTCTACCGCAATAATCCATTCAATGTGACCATACATAGACTTACCCTTCCGCCATACAAGTAAATCATTTCGTGATGCACCAAAAACAGTCTTTTTGCCCCTTTTCTTTGAATCGAAAAAAATTGCATTGGCAAGCGGATTTCTGATTATTGGTATTTCACTATCGTTCAACTTTAATGAATCAACACCTTTTTTGAAGCAATAATAAAGCCCTGCGGCGCAGTAGGGCAAGCCCCGTTTAATCCCCATAGCACGGTGATATTTCTCAACGGCACCGCGATTTTCACCCATTTCCATCGTCCCTACCTCCGAATGGGCTATGCGTACCGAAAGCTCAAGCAGTTTCGCATTACAATAAATCTCATACCTTTCTCTCGCCGATATGCTTATGGATAATAAAATCAGCAAAATAAAAATTTTCATCACTATTACCCGAATTGAACAAAATAAACACCAAGAATAGTCAAACCAACACATAAATGTACACCGAGAAAAATATGCCCCAAAACACTCGGTGAGTATGCAGGGAAATCTATGCGAGTATAAATATACGCAGATAAACCCGATAAAGCTATCGCAAGCAGTTCCACAACGATGATAACCGTTATTGTCGCCAATTCCTCCTTCTGAGGACCCAACAAAATAAGCATCGTCGCAAAAAGCAAAATCCATATCCCTTGCCTTCTGATTATATCCCAATAATACTCCCTATTCAGAAAGCTAAGTTTTTCCTTTGTTTGATTAACCGAAAAATACATCTGTCCTATTTCCTTTAAAAATTTTATTACTCGATTTGTTAATGATAATTTCGGGAGGATTAGCACCTGTAATCGCTATTTTCAAATCACCACTCTGTATTAAACCCAACAATCTCAATGAGTTATCCTTCATAGCAATAACTGCGGACGAAATCATCGAATCCCGGAACCTATACTCATTCAAAAAATACACCGTAAGCTCAATAGAAATCGTTCGTATTATTTCTGGAACTGATTCAAACGGCAGATTGTATCTGCCGTTCAAAAAAGTATCAATCAGACCGTCTGCATTTCGCCTCGCTTCACCAATCCTTTCACCATCAATTGCCGCACCAGTATCGTCGCCGGAGAGCCGTGCAAGCTCCACAAAAGACATTTGATTGAGCAAATCATCGTTCGTACTATATGACATAATGACCTCGAATTATTTTAGAAGCACCCGAATTAAATCCCCCGAAGAACCATTATCAAGAGCACCACCATTAATGAAGTCATTCGAACTACCTGCCACAACTTTGCCATTTACTCCCGATGCAACATCATCACCAACTGAAATGTTCGCTCCAGCTTCAACCAAGACGACCCCCATTACCGTCACCGAACCACTCTCCCCTGCTGGACAATAAACATCGGTTACACCCAATGCTTTATCACCTTCGCCACACAATCCCCCGTTATAGCTTACAAACCTGTATGCAGGCAAATTCTGCGAAGCTTTGATAGTTATTGACAGTACCGGGGCATAAGTTTTATTACTCAACGACATAATTCCTCCTTCAAGAATGATTTGTATTTTTGATTAAAAATGCGGCACTATCAGATGTTATACTTACTGAATAATTATCCGTACATCTGATAACTTTCATTTTGCCACCGTTTTCGAAATAACTATCCACTTCGGGCATGTTTTCACGCCTGAATGTATAGCCAAAACTCGGATTATATTCAGAGCGACGATTGACCGAATTTCTGTCCACATAAGCAAGCACGATATTGTCGCCCCATAAATCGCTCATTGTACCGGCAGTATCCGCCTCAACCGCTCTACCAATGTGAACTTCCTCCAAATCAAGCAATTGAGCCAAAATCTCCGAAGTAACTTTACCCAATCCGTTGTATTTAATCCTTTCGAGTATTTTCGGATGGTCCACCAAAGCCCTATAGGTCGAATCACCCATCACCATTACGTTCGGATACCTCGCAATTTGTCCCCTAACAACCGACATTGCGTCCCTTATTATCTCAATTGGGTCCGATACCGAAGTATAATCATCGAAAGCATCTTCGGAAGCAAGCTCGTCGGAGAGCCCTGCCGCATAATTTGCTTCATCTTGCACCAATAGAGCCGCTTCCTTCTCCAGTCCGAGACTCAAAATGTCCTTCAAATCCTTAGTTATTTTTTGCTCAAGTTTGAAAAAAGAAGGCGTTTCATCTTCCTCAAGATAATCAATAGCCGTTTCGATGTCACGCTCTTTAGTCTCAATTGTGATCAATTCAAACTCATACGGCGGGATACGATTCGACACTGCTCTCAATGCTCTTTCGGTTTGGCGGACCAAGAAAGCATCTTTCCCAAAAATCGGCACCTTACTCTTCAATTTGTTTACATATACCACCGGAAACAACTTGTCGGCAACCATAGCCGCATTTGTGTAACCTTGAACAAGAGTGGTCAAAACAGGGTCAACCATTCTCAACTCATCAATCCTGCGTTCAGCCATAACTCCTCCTTACAGATTTTTTAGATAAATGATATTTAAAGCATCCTCATAGCTTATATTGTCGTTTTCCGCTAATTTATTCGCGGCAATATGCGTGTCAAGTCTGATTGGGTCAACATTCGTATACTCAAATCCAGAAACATGTTTTCGGCTGTCCAATCCCATTGCAAATTCACTAAAAATATTTTTCTCAGGAATTGTTCGCAGGAAATTTTCCATAATCTCGAGCATCTTCAGCTTAGCAGGTTCGGAATTTGCGATTAATTCGAGCAATTCAACAATCATTTTTTCCTGAGCCGGAGTAAATTCTTTCGCCAAATCACTTATTCGCTCCGTAAGATTGCGTATATTATCGTTAATCGTCGTATCTGAGCTTCCTTCCTTTTCCCATGAAACATCATTCGGTTGCATAAACTCCGAATATTTCATCGGCTCGAGACCTTTTACCGCAGGATTAGCCGCACCAAGCAAAGCCACATGACGCAAGGACAAATCCGGCGACAATGACACCGACACATTCCTGTAAACCCCAGATTTCAACTCGGCGACA
>CAZWXI010000048.1:0-17825 GCA_964637845.1 uncultured Hyphomicrobiales bacterium
CAACTACACAACTATTATAGACGAATCATTACATCGTTTATTGTAATGGTGGTGGATGGCTATTGGCGCACGATATGGGAAAAATTACTACTTACTAACAGATTACGCATGAAAATTTATTCGGTTGTTGCGATTCTTTTGCTCGGGTTCGTCTTTGAGCCACAAAATGCTAATGCTCAAGTACCTATAATAGATTGTAACGATATAATTTCTTGCGGACCGGTCGAACCTTGGAAAGAGTACAACTATTTAAGATTTTACATAGACGGATGTATTGTTAACCCGAGATTCAGGATTACTAAATGCTGCAACGGGGATATATGTAAATATATTGTTGACCTATATTCAATCCTTACCTTTGCAAGCACATGCACAAAAACACCGGAGGAAATAAGAATCGAAGCAATAAAGTTTATAATGTCAAAAACGCCCGAGTTGTTTAATATCGGTTATTTTCAAGATTATGAATTGCATTTCAAACAACCGAAGTGCATGACTAATGAGAATAAAAGTTTTTTTATGATTCATTACAAATTATCTAAGTCATGCGAGCCTGATGATTGTTGTTTAGCAGTATATCAATTGGCGTCATATCCCGATAAAGTAAGAGTCATCAACCAATTTCCTTACACAAACAATTATGTCACATGTGTTGAACCTGGAGGTACGGGGTGCCAATTTACTTGCAATTCAGTTGATTTCACTCCACCGCTTGATGTACTTTACAGTGATTACAATCCTGCGGGTGACCCTTGTTTGGCTGATTGTTTCTGGCGACTTGATGGGAATAACAATGTTACAAGTCATAATTTTATTGGGCCTACCAACGATATGCCTTTGGTTCTTAAAACAGGTGAGAATTCAATTTACTTAGCACCAAATAATCGTCCGTGTATGGTTGTTAGTGCCAATCCTATGGGAAGGACAGAATTCTGGAGTAAAGTGTTTATTGCTACTACTAAGTTCGATGTAGCTCCCGACATCGCACTGGCAGTCGGAGCTAAAATAATAGCCGAAGAAGTAATTGTTAAGTTAGAAGCTAACTGGCCTGATTATGTATTTAGTGATGATTACGACCTCATACCCCTGAATCAACTCGAAGCTCGAATAAAAGAAAGAGGCGCATTACCGGGAATACCGACAGCCGAAGAAATGCAGAAAGATGCAAATATCCCACTTGGCGAAATGAATCTGAAACTTCTTCAGAAAATCGAGGAAATGACGCTTTACCTAATCGAACTCGAGAAGAAAAACCATAGCTTGGAGCAAAGATTGCAAAAACTTGAAGGGAAGTAATATGAAAAATTTATTTTTCTTAACGTTGCTTTTAGCAATTATAATGCTTACGGGATGCCCTGACGACCCCGTAAAACCCGGCCCTTGTGAAGGAAAAAAGCCGGTGAGTGCGGAGTTTCATATTTATGAGCAACCTGGTTATATACCGGATGACTGGGAATTTTATGATACAGATACTTTAAATACAACTGCTATTTTATTTGTAGCTGCAGGACATGCAGAGGAGTATGAGTGGCACATAGGTTCAGAAATTCTTTATGGAAAAAGTGTTTTTCGTCGCAACTTCCCGCGAGGTGTTAATATTCCTATTACGTTAATTGCTAGAGGTGTACCTGATACTGCATGTTTTCCTTTTGATAACGGGATAGATACGTTAATCAGGTACCTATATGTTGCCAGAGAAATGGATAATTATGAACCATGTAATTTTGAGTTTGACCTTTTTTCAGGAGATTATAAGGGCTTCAACACAGACAATCCGGCAGATACTTTTATCATAACTATTGATGCATGTTACCCCCATCATTTTGGCTTTAAAATATTCAGGTTGATAAACTTACCTAAAGGATGCGATATTATTTTTAATCCGGATCCATCAACATTAGGAGGATATAGACAGTGGAGATTTGTAACATTATCCGGATATTATGATTGCTTAACCCCACGCGGAATTGCCAGAATATATGGTAAAAATAATGACAGTATTAGAATAGAATATCATATTCAGCAGGCACCGGGTTGGGAATACTTCAATAAAGAAAGAATAAGAAAAGAATTTATTGGAGTGAGGGTGAAATGAAAAATTCATTTTTCTTAACGTTGCTTTTAGCAATTATAATGCTTACGGGATGCCCTGACGACCCCGTAAAACCCGGCCCTTGTGAAGGAAAAAAGCCGGTGAGTGCGGAGTTTCATATTTATGAGCAACCTGGTTATATACCGGATGACTGGGAATTTTATGATACAGATACTTTAAATACAACTGCTATTTTATTTGTAGCTGCAGGACATGCAGAGGAGTATGAGTGGCACATAGGTTCAGAAATTCTTTATGGAAAAAGTGTTTTTCGTCGCAACTTCCCGCGAGGTGTTAATATTCCTATTAAGCTAATTGCGAGGGGAGTACCTGATACTGCATGTTTTCCCTTTGATGACGGAATAGATACTGTTATCAGGAACCTCTATGTAGTTCGTATTATGGAAAATTATGAACCCTGTAAATTTGAATTTGAGTTGTTTTCAGGAAATTATATTGGATATAATACAGATAATTCCTTAGATACTTTTAAGATTACAATTGATGCCTGCTACCCGCACCATCTTGATACTAAGATTTTTAGACTTATAAATTTGGTACCGAATTGTGAACTAATATTCAATCCTTCAAGTGTTTCATACCATGGTTATCGTCAATGGTTATTTGGACATGAGCCTGGGCATTATGATTGCCTTACACCAAGAGGATTAGCAAGAATTTTAGGAAAAAATAATGACAGTATTAGAATAGAATATCATATTCAGCAGGCACCGGGTTGGGAATACTTCAATAAAGAAAGAATAAGAAAAGAATTTATTGGGGTGAGGGTGAAATGAAAAGAGTATCAGTATCACTGCTTTTTGTACTGTTAATAATAAGTATATTAGCAGTACCAACTAAAGTTCGAGCAGAAGATTGCATTAGCGATGACCAAGACCAACCTTGCTGTAATGGGATAATTTCGACTGACCCGAGATTAGACCCAAACGGTAATCCATACTCTATCAATCAAGTTAGAAGTGATATGGTTAACAAATTTAATTGGATGACTTCTACTTTTAATGTATTTCATCCGGGTCCTATTGACGGCTATGTATGGCAGGGAGGTCCTTTAAACATTGTAAATCCTTTCTATTCTCAAGCAGAGTATTTGTCGCATATTAATTTCTATCATCATGATTACCCATATACATCTGATAAATTATCTTTATGGCCCGAAGAGGGGTGGGAATTATTACATAAAAATAACGGATTTCAAACAAATGAAATTGATTATTTAGAAACTGACGATAACAGGAAAGGTCCTTACTTTATACTATATAACAAATACAGCGGAGTAATGAGGCTTTTTGCTGCTCTACCTGCAAGTCTCATTGGTGTCAGTAAAGTAAAAACTGAAATCAAATTTTTGAATCCATATGGTACTGTTTCGGCATTACTGAGTGAAAAAACAAATATTTCTCATCCATTAGACAAAAAAACGAAAGTTTACAAGATAGCCAGTTCTTCTGGTGCCCCGGCTCTTGGAGATTTTTGGACATCTGATTTTTATATGGCTTATGACCCTTGTACCTGCCATTATTCCTCAAAATTGCATTTCGATTTCAAAACAATTGAGGTCGCAGATTTGGATTTAACAGGCAGATTAATAGGAACGAGTGTACCGTTAGACGGTTCAGGTAATGCGCCAATGCTTAATGGACGAGATTTTCTAACATCAGTTTTTGCAGATAATTATCATGGTGCTAATGCAGGTATATTAACATATAAGAATATAGATGCATTAGCTGCTAAATTTAAAACACCTAATTTAGGTTTTTGGGAAAAAGCAGGAATTGACGCTTTGAAAGCAGTTTTCAAAGGCGCTGGTGGTGCATTAGATGGTGTTATGAATACAGCTTTGGGTGGTCCGTATAACAGTTTATTGATTAGTTCAGGTATTAATGGTCTTTTAGACCTAAAAGGTGAACAAAAGCTTGGATTAGGGATTTTTGCAAGTTTGAGTGATAGAGTTAATGCCACATTATTTCCGGAACATAAAATTCCGAATATTGGCTTTATTGAGGCTGAAATGGCATTGACTGGGACTTATGTAAATGAACAATTTATACATGGCGTTGGAATTGATTTTAAATTAGCTGTTCCGGGTAGTAAGGATACTGAAAACCCGAATATTACGCCATGGCAGGAGTATCCCGCTTATAATGAAGCGCTTGGTGTTTTTGCCATACTCGAAACCCCGAAGGCGAAAAGATATAGACATTATACAGATGATCCACCGATATTAGACCCCGATGATAATTTAATCTTCATTCAAAAAGTTAATTACCAATTGAATGAGTTAAAATATTATTTTAATCCTGCATCAGAAGTGGATTTAGAAAAGACAAATATTCTAATAGCTTTTATGGTTGATGTGCATTTTGTAGATTGTTCCGAGAATCTTTTTTATAACTTTAAAAAGCTTTATAATATTCCACCTTTAGTGAGACGATACATAACTGCATATTATCCTTTAAATTGCATTACTAAATTAACAGCCTCTATCAAAAGTTGTGATTTAGTAGATGATTTCGATAAGGGATATATCAAAATCTTAATAGAATTCGTATCAAAACCAAATAAGTATGGCAAAATAAATAAAGGATTATTGCAATTTACTTATCCAGTTCAAATTATTGATTCACAAGAATCTTTAATTAATGAACTACCAGGTACTGAATTTGACTTATCTATCGATACTGAACACTTTTTTGCATCACAGACGTTTGAAGCATGGAATAACATATATATTGAAGGTGATTTAACTGCTGACCCGGGAGTTAATGTTGTATTTCGTGCGGGGAATGAGATTAAAATAAAACCAGACTCTAAAATGAGCCCAAATATTACTTTAACAAGTGGTCTTCCCGACGCTTGTGAACCTGTTCCGCCAGTTTCAGAAAGCTATGTAAAGAACTTCTGTACAAGTCAAAATTATAAAGCTAATCAATTGGATTTTAAGGTAAAGGATGATTTGGAACGAAAAAAAGCAAAAGAATATAAAGATTTCATTGAAAAAAGTCAAAATGAATTCAATATATTTCCTAATCCCGCCTCAACCAATATGGTGTTAAAATATATTATTTCTCCAAAAAATACCTCATTTATAAAGATATATTTGCATAATTTTCTTGGTCAAACTGTAATCGAATTAATTTCTAAAGAAAATCATCCTTCAGGTGAATTTTCTATTCCCGTAGATGTCAGTGGTCTCAGTCCAGGTGTGTATTACTGCACAATGCAAAGCCCGTTAGGCGTCATCACTAAAAGTTTTGTAATAATTAAATAACCTTATCCCCCGCAAGCAAATGCGGGGGAGATTGAACAGACAACCGGCCCGTAATTTTGAGCGAAGCGAAGAATCCAGTTCGGATTTACAATACGCTGGGGGAATGTG
This sequence comes from uncultured Hyphomicrobiales bacterium, assembly GCA_964637845.1. Lineage (GTDB taxonomy): Bacteria > Bacteroidota > Ignavibacteria > Kapaibacteriales > UBA2268 > PGYU01. Next base: position 5,493 of record CAZWXI010000048.1, read on the forward strand.
AGTCCGACTTGTATGCTTTGTTTCAAAAGGAATTGTTGGAGGCTCCAATTTATACATGCCCTACCAAATACGAAGACTGTCCGTCCGTAAGGTCTTATTTAGCGAAACGTCTCTCAAAAATAAGTTTTCTGAATAATGTGGTGGAGTAAAAATTGCAAAGTATTGTAAGATACCGTTCGATTGATTAAACTTTTATATACTCTCTAATCCGTAGAGGCAAAATACAAAGAATTGTCAGGGAACTTTGAGAGCGTTTACAGTGAGCATCCGCAACTTTCATATTGATATTCCGTCATATTTCAAAAATAACTTTTGATAAATGCCGATTTAATGATTATTTTTAGATTACAAGAAATGAAATTTATGAAATTGAAAAAAAATATGCCGAAAACTCGAATAACCGGAATAATGGTTTTGGTGTTCTTTGCGATTTTATCATCTCCCGTATCTATTACCAAAGCTAACGACGTCCCAAAAAAGCAGTTCAGAAAAGTAGCTAACAGAGCTTATACTTTCGGTGAAAAACTTGAGTACAAAGTCGGATATAAGTTCATAACTGCGGGAACGGGTTATTTCCATATAATGCCTGAGCCTGTTTACAGGCATGGCAGAGAATGTTACGATGTTAGATTTCAGGTCAAATCCTTGGAAAGCCTTGATTGGTTGTATCGTGTTCGTGACCAATATAGGACAGTGCTTGACGTAAGCGGTATATTTCCGTGGGAATTCGAACAGCGAATCAGGGAAGGAAACTACCGACGAGATTTCCGGGCTGTTTTCGACCAATCTCACAATAAGGCAATCGTAAAGTACAAAAGTTATGATACACCAGATTATGTACACGATATAGTCTCCGCTTTTTTCTATGTCCGTACACTTGATTTATCACGTATGCCTCGTGATACTGTATTTTATTTGAACAATTTCTGGGATGATTCGACTTATGCTCTTGGCGTGAGAATTCGTGGCAAAGAGACAATCAAAGTTGACGCGGGCACTTTCAGATGCGTAATTATTGAACCTATGGTGACTGAAGGAGGCTTATTCAAGAGCGAAGGGAGTATTTTCATTTGGCTTTCCGACGACGATAGGAAAATACCCATTAAAGTTGCCACACGAATTCCCATTGGTTTCGTCGAAGCAAAACTAAGCTCTTATTCAGGTTTGAATGGACCATTGAGGGCTAAACTATGAGAAATTACATAATCCTTATATTCGTGGTAGTCATATTTGCCGAAACTTATTCCCAAACAGATGCCGATAAAGAGTACAAATCTTTAAAAAAGATCTATGGTGATATGAAAACCGTCTTATTTGATTTTATGGATAAAAATATAAAAGAGGTACGTGGCAATATCATAGCCAAAAAGGGGAACAAATTCATTCTTGATTTTGCTAATCGAAAAATATTTTGTGATGGGACTGCACTTTGGAATTATTCAGCTCAGGACAAAAACGTTATAATCAGTAAATTCGATAGTCACAGCAATGAAACATCAATCGAAACAATATTCTTTTCGATGATGGATAATCACAAACCTGTATCGCTTGCAAAAACTACAAATTCAGCGGGGAATAAATTGTTGGTGCTTGAGTTGGAATTCATTGCCGATAAGAACAACCGCATTATACTTGAATATTATCCCGACAATCTTGTTATTGCCGCAGTCACGATCGTCAACAATTATGCCAGAGATACATGGCTGATTAATAATCTAAAGTTAAATACTGAAATAGCCGATGATTTATTTGTGTTCAAAGCAGATGACAATGTAGAAATAATTGATTTAAGATGAGAACTATTACATTTTTTTTTGTTGCCACAATATTCATCATATTACAAATTGCTTGTTCGCCTGTTAGGAGTACAACTTTTACAAAAGCACAAAAAAGTAAACAAGTGGAATTCGAGGCTGCCGACAACAAATCAGACGGGATTAGAATCAATAGGCAAGATACAACTATAATTGAAATGCCTCCGGTCAAAGTGACAGGCATGATGTCAAAACCAGTACCGACTACAAATATCGAAGCTGAATTTGCAAACAATGTCAAATCTTTTGAAGATAAAAAATATACGGAAGCTTGTAGACAATTCATTCAATACAGCGAAACTTTGAAGCCAAACGACTCTTTGTACTTTGAATCTTTGTTCTATATTAGCGAATGTCACGTCGTTAAGAATGAATTTCAGCAAGCCGAAAGAGTTTTGCTCGGGTTATATAACTCGGGATTTACACCTGAACCAATATTTGAGAAAACTTTGATAAGGTTAGGACATGTAAATTGTATTCTCAATAAAGAGCAGAAAGCAAAACTTTTCTTTCGAGAGTTAGCCGATAGGTTCCCAAGTTCAATTTATTTACCCTTAGCCGATTGTGAATTAGTCAAAGGGAGAAATTAAAACTTCGCGTCTGAAAGGATATTCCCTTCTTGTTAATTCAAAAATTTTTGCTCCTCCGAAGTCATTGCTTTCAGAGGAATTTTTAAACAGTTCACTATCGATCAGCAACTTTCTACTGTTTAATAGTTTGTCATAAATCTGTTCGTTACTTAAAGCAGTAATGTCGAATTTGACGTTATTAGCCAGTAAATCAACAATCGGGGCGACATAGAATTTTTTACGAAAATATTTTGAAACCGCATCAATAATCATTAATACACCGTTCAACTTCCCGTCATAAGAATAGCCCGCAATGTGTGGAGTAGCTATCAAGGCAAGTTCGGATAATTTACTGTTAAAGTTCGGCTCATTTTCCCATACATCAATAACAGCTTGCACTTTGCCTTGCTGAATGAATTCAAGCAAACTATCTTCATCAACAATCCCGCCTCTTGAAGTATGAATAAATAGTGAATTTGATTTTATATTTTTTAATAGCTCTGAGTTGAATAAATTGTAGGTAGGATATTTCCCTGTGTGTGTAAGCGGAATATGATTAGTAATAATATCGCATGAGCTAACGAGTTCCCTTAGGTCAACGTAATTCATAAAATCAGGAAATTTGAATCCCATATCTTTAAGTGGAGGGTCGTTAACAAAAATTTCTAATCCTATTGAATGAGCAAAATAAGCAAGTCTTTTCCCGATGTTACCAAATCCGACGATGCCGATTTTTTTCTTTTCAAGCTCTATTTTCTGAACTTTTGACCAATGCAACATCGCAAACAGTACATATTCTGCAACAGCTACGGCATTTGAGCCGATTGTGGAAGTAAAGCGTATTCTTTTATTCTTTAAATAATCTACATCAACGTGGTCTGTTCCTGATGTTGCCGTTGCAATGAATTTAATTGGGGTACCTTCGACCAAACTAAAGTCAATCTTTGTTTGCGAGCGTACGATAAGACAAATTGGATTTAATTCCTTTAGAGTTTCATTATTAATTTCTCGTCCGGGCTTTTTCAGAACCTGAAAATGTCGGCTGAGGATTACATCAATCAAAGGAATATTTTCGTCAATTAGAAAGTCACACATATTTGTGATTGGTTATTAAGAAATATTATAAATTTGTAATCTTGCATAATACTAAATTAGTAAAAAAATCATTATTAAAACACACAGCATGAGTATAGCAAAACAATATGACTTCGAGAAACGTAAAGTTACGACTTTAAGGCTCAAAGAAATGAAAAAATTAGGTATCAAAATAACTTGCTTAACTGCTTATGATGCTCTTATAGCCAGAATTTTCGATGAAGCGGGAATTGATATGTTGCTTGTAGGAGATTCACTTGGCAATATAGTTCAAGGGCACGATACCACATTGCCCGTGACCCTTGAGCATACAATATATCATACAAAAGCAGTCGTAAACGGTACGGAAAGGGCATTAGTGGTAGCCGATATGCCGTTCATGAGTTATCAGGTATCTGCAAATGAAGCATTTACAAATGCAGGAAAAATAATGAAGGAAACAGGTTGTAACGCAGTGAAGCTAGAAGGTGGCCAAAATGTAACCGAAGCCATATCGAGAATGACTGAAGCCGGAATACCTGTATTAGGACATTTAGGGCTAACTCCGCAAAGCATAAACCAGTTCGGGTCCTATCGTGCGCGGGGAACTAATCCAGAGGAAGCCTCAAAAATATATAAAGACGCTCATTTATTGCAAGAAGCTGGTGCATTTGCCATAGTTCTCGAGAAAATTCCAGCTGAACTCGGTAAAAAAATTACAGATTCGCTGACCATACCCACAATCGGAATTGGAGCAGGACCTCATTGTGATGGACAAATTTTGGTTTATACAGACATGCTGGGACTTACAGTTGATTTCAACCCAAGATTTGTCAGGCGATACGCAAATTTAAACGAATTAATCAAAACCGCTGTCGGACACTACTCAGATGACATTAGAAATTCCAAGTTCCCTAATGATAAGGAAAGTTATTGATGAGAAACAAAATTTATATCCTCTTTATTTCAATTGTATTTGTTGCAGTCATTGTCCAAGCTTGTGACAGTAAGGCTCTGACTAACCTTGACGATATAGTCTTTCCGGATAAGAACGTAAGTTATCTGCATCAAGTTGAGCCATTTTTGCGATTTACCTGTGCATTTGTGGGATGTCACGGATATACAGGCGCAGGTTCGATTATTTTGAATGATTACTTTGAAATAATGAAAGTACCAGGACTTATAATTCCCGGCAACCCTAATCAAAGTACATTAATACAGATTTTGGAAGAAAAATTACCACATTTCACCTATTTCGAAAGATCTAAAATAACGGCGAATCATATTACAGGAATGAGAACTTGGGTAGCCGAAGGAGCAAAAAACAATTAGGAGCGTTTGCTTAATCAAAATAGGTGTTATATTTGTGTAATTTCATAAAAGTTATTTTTATAAATCAATTTTTGTTTTGAGTAACATTCAGGAGATGCACAATGAAAAAAATTTATGCCATTTTAATCACGATATTCGTGTCCATCTTGATTCTCGCAAGTTGTGACCGAGGGCCCAAACCCGTAGAAATCGAAGACATGAAAACTTATACTGACCCTGCAACAAAATTTTCTTTACTCTATCCATCGAATTGGTCGCAATCAAGCATAACCGGTGCGAGATTTGTAGTTTTTTCGCACGACCAAGTAAGGCGGCGTTTCAATCAATACGATTCTCAAGGTTTCCCAGGAGCTAAGATAGACCTTGTTGTCGTGCCGATTGATACTTTAAACACATTAGACAGTATAATCCAAAGAACATTCATCTTTGATAAATCATTATATGAAATTGCACCGACAACGGTAGACGGGGTCGAGGGTAAGAAAATTTCATACTCATTTGAACTCGAAGACGGTATGTTTAACGGTTTGATGATTGCGGCAACAAAAGATGGTTCCAGAGCCACAATACTCCAGTTCGAAACATTCGCAAACAGCTACGAAGTGTACAAAGACAGGTTTGATGAAATTATTGCATCTTTAAAACTAGCTGAAACTCCAAGGCAGGCAGTAGATACAGTTTTCCATACCGAAGAAGCAGAACCTCCATCAATGAATTTAGCAACAAGAACCGGCGACGGATTTGTAATTGGCATCCCTGATAATTTTGCTTCTGAAAATATCGGTAAATCAGCCGGGGCATTAAAATCTTGGAGCTATTTAGGTAAACGTCGCGGAGACTCATTTATCAAAATCGAAACTTTTGATGCATCAAAGAATCAAAATTTGAAGGAAATAGTCGAAGAAAACAAAAAGTTCTTTGCTAACGGTACTCCTCAAAAAACCACATTGGGCGGTCAAGAAGCATACAGAATTGATTATCGAGCCGCCGCAAAAGTCAAAGGCAAAGTATGGTTTGCCATAAAGGGTAATAAACTTTATCGCGTGGTAATAAATTGGTTTGCCGATGAAGAAGAGCAGTTTTTACCTCCGTTTGAAAAATCTGTTGCATCTTTCCAGTTTCAATAGTTAATAATTTGAGAGAATTAAAAAGACTGTACCCGATTTCGTGTACAGTCTTTTTTATTGATAAGATTTTAATTACGTTGTGAATTTGTTTTGTTAAATGATACGAAATAATTAAATTGGAGATGTAAAATTAACGGCATCGCGAAAAGTTTTTTCAATTCTTTAATGTAAATATTGATGAACCCGATATATGTCAAAAATAATAAGTTTAGAAAACATAGAACCCGGAACCACTTTAGCCGAACCTGTACTTAACAATTTCGGACAAACATTGATTAATGCGGGTATTGAATTGACTCAAAAGCATATCAATACTTTGAGGACTTGGAATATTCAAGCAGTTAGTGTTAAAACTGATACCACCGAGGAGATAAGTGTGTTTAGTGAAAGCCAGATTAGCAATGCGTTTGCCGTTTTACTTCAACATATCAAATGGCAACCGCGAAACAAAAACGAAGAGGACCTGTTAAAGCTCGGTACATACTTTTTTGCCAATAAACTGAAACAGGGAAATGGATAGCAGAATTGATTATTATTTAAACAAGTCTAAGCACTTTCCTACTTTGCCGACAATTTACACCTCGCTTATGAATGTCATTTCCAATCCGCGGTCGACGATTCAAGACGTTACCGATGTAATAAGCCGGGACCAATCTTCGTCATCGAAATTGTTACGAATCGCAAATTCGTCGTTTTATTCGATAAGAGGGAAGATATCGACAATAAGTCAAGCTGTTTTCTATCTCGGATTTAATGAAGTGAGAAATATTCTGCTGGCTTTATCGGTAATGGACGTTTTCTCGAAAACCGGTGCTGCGACCAATTATAATATTTTAAGTCTTTGGAAACATTCTATTTCTGTTGGAGTTATCTCGAAACTGATAGCACAAAAGGTTGGACTAAAAGATACTGAAGATTTTTTCGTAGCGGGTATATTGCATGATATCGGTAAGCTATTTTTTATGCATAGTTTTAAGAAGGAATATGACGAATTAATTACTAAAGCTAAGGAAAAATCCCTACGTTTAATTGATTTGGAATTCGAAAAATATGGAACTACTCACGATATAGTCGGGAGCATGTTAGCCGAAAAATGGAGTTTACCACAATCGTTAAAAAAGGTGCTTCAACATCATAATACAGGTTCGATAGCCGGGAAAACTGATGTATTGCTTGCAAGCGTACATTTGGCAAATATTATAGCTGTCATGATGGAAACTAATACACTCGGCGATGTTTTTATTCCACAGCCCCGTTTTGAGATTTGGAATGTACTCAATCTTCCTCCGGGTACTATTGCGGGCATGTACGAGCCTATCTATGAATCAGTCAATAGTGCATATACCATTTTGAAAATTAATTGATAACATTATGAGCATCGCAAAAGCATCCAAAGATAATTCATTTAACGAACTGATAGCTGAGCTTGCAGGGTTACGAAAAAAACTTGCATCATCACTACATGGATTTGATTTATTCGGCGAATCATTAAATCTTTTTTCAAAATATACAGATGCAGAATCTGGGTGTTTATTTGTTTTAAATAAAGAGACGTTTGACTTTGAACCCAAAAAATATACAGACGTAACATATGTTGAATTTTACACTAATGTATATAATGATTTAAGTCAGTCCGGAGCTATCGGCAGTGCATTACAGAACATTACATACTGTCAGACTCATTCGGAGGTAAGTGGTAAATGGCACTTAATCGTACCAATAGTCAGTATGAAGTTTGTAAAAGGTTTGATGGTACTTACTTCAGTTACCGATTTTGCGAAAGTTGAAATATATGTACTAAAACTTATTAGCTTATATACAGAATATATCGGGCTCTTTTTAGAAAATCAAAATTTATCTGAAAAAAACAATCGTATGCAATTATTGCTTGACCAATTAATAGCATCCCGCACTATAGAACTTGTCGAAAATAACGCTATGCTCGGAGAAAAAATTGAAACATTGAAACTTAATCTCAGTATGTCAGTACCGCATGAAGTCAGAACTCCGATAAATGAAATAATGGGTATGTCGAGTTATTTGCTGAATCTGATTGCAAATAATCAACTTGACATAGAAGATTTAACCGAGATTATTACTGATATTAAAGGCTCCGCAGTCAGGCTAAATAATTTATTTGAGAATTTTATATATCATACAAGACTATCCATAATTGCAATGAGCATTAAAGATATTGAAGCATTGCACGCTCAATTTTCACCTTATTGTGAAGCAATAATTCAGGAACAGATAACGCTGAAAGCTGGAAAATATGGGCGTGGAAAAGACTTGAAAGTCAATCTTGTAAGCTCTGTAATTAAAATCGGGGAAGAATATTTGGCAAAATTAATTGATGAGTTGATGGACAATGCCTTGAAGTTCTCATCTAACGGCACGCAGGTCATTGTCGAATCTCATATCGAGGGTGATATGTATTCCTTATCAATTCGAGATAATGGTGTCGGAATACCGAAAGAGTTTCTCAATCAGATTGGTTCATACATCCAATTTAATCGGGGCAAGAATGAGCAACAAGGACTTGGACTTGGGCTTGCTATTGCATATAAAATTGTTGATTTGCATAACGGACAAATCGCAATTGACAGTGAATTAGGTAATTTTACCGAAGTTACTGCCAAAATCCCGATATATTATGGTTACAATTCTGAGTTCTTATAGATTCGCATCCAGTTTTTGTATCATAAATCCTAATAATAAGCTAAACAGCCCGCTTCCTAAGCCATTGTTCGCAATTAGGAAAATTAGGATATTGTTTCTACGTCTATGAGTTAAATTATTTGGTAACGGAGGATAACGAATGTCAGAATCGCCGAACAACGGTGACAACAAAAAAGCGAAGAAAGACCCCTTTAATGAGTTTAGAAGAATGGGAGATGGGAATTCCCCCCCTGCAAATATGATGAGAAATATGATGCTCATGTTTGTTCTTGCGGCAGGTATTTTTATCGTATATATTTTTATGCAAGGCACCCAACAACATGATTGGCCTGTATCCTATACTGATTATCAGAGATTTTTGCGAGAAAATATGATTAAAGAAGCTATTGTCGTAAAATCGCAGTTAAATCATTTTGAGTTCAAAGGTGTACTCAAAAAGCCTGTAACTCTCACAATCGAAGGTCGTGAAAGAACTATTACAAGATTTTCAACTTTTCTTGGGGTTTTGGATCTCGACACAGAGCGAATTTGGGAGGAAAAGGGCATAACACTCAGATACGAAGAAGGCGACAGTTCAATTTGGCGTAGTCTAATACTCATTTTACCATGGATACTCATAATCGGTATATTTATATTCTTTATGCGAAGAATGCAAGGTGGCAGTTCGAAAGGCATTTTTTCGTTTGGTAAATCTAAAGCAAAATTACTGAATGAGAATTTGCCGCAAGTAACATTTAACGATGTCGCCGGTGCAGATGAAGCAAAATACGAACTACAAGAGGTAATTGAGTTTTTAAGAGAACCTACTAAATTTCAAAAATTAGGAGGCAAAATACCGCGAGGGGTGCTGCTTTTGGGACCTCCGGGTACGGGTAAAACCCTATTGGCGAGAGCAGTTGCAGGAGAGGCGAATGTGCCGTTTTATTCAATTTCGGGCGCTGATTTTGTTGAGATGTTTGTAGGTGTAGGTGCCAGCCGTGTACGTGATTTATTCGAGCAAGCTAAGAAAAATTCACCTTGCATTGTATTCATAGACGAAATTGATGCTGTAGGACGACATAGAGGAGCCGGTCTAGGAGGCGGACACGATGAACGAGAGCAGACTTTAAATCAATTGCTTGTTGAAATGGACGGATTCGAACAAAACAGTGGGGTAATCATTATAGCCGCTACTAACCGCCCCGATGTCTTAGATCCCGCATTGCTCCGTCCCGGAAGGTTCGATAGACAAGTCGTTGTTGATAGACCAGATGTAAAAGGACGTGAAGGGATATTCAAAGTTCATACGAGCAAGATACCCTTAGGTCCGGATGTAGATATAGAGGTGTTGGCGAAAGGTACTCCCGGGTTATCAGGGGCAGATATTGCAAATATTGTCAACGAAGCCGCGTTGCTTGCCGCAAGACGCAACAGCACGCAAGTTACGATGTACGATTTTGAAAATGCAAAAGATAAGGTGCTGATGGGCGTTGAGCGAAAGAGTATGGTAATATCCGAACGTGAAAAGGAGATGACAGCATATCATGAAATGGGGCATGCACTTGCAGGTAAATTTATGCCCAATGCCGACCCTGTCCATAAAGTTACGATAATACCGAGAGGTAGGGCTTTGGGTTTGACATGGAATTTACCCAACGAAGAATTTTATTCCAAATCACGTAGTTATTTTGAAGATCAACTAGTGGTGTTGATGGCTGGTCGTGCCGCAGAGAGGTTAGTTTTTAACGTTCTCTCAACCGGGGCATCAAATGACTTACAACGAGCATCGAGATTGGCTCGAAAAATGGTTTGCGAATGGGGAATGAGCGATGTAATCGGACCGGTAACATTCCATAACGAAAACGATGAGGTTTTTTTAGGAAGAGATTTTTCTCGAACTCGTGACCACAGTGAAGAAACAGCACAAATTATTGATTCCGAGGTACGCAGAATATTAAATACTGCTATGGAGAGAGCAATTGAACTATTGGAAGATAATATCGAATTGCTGCACAGAACTTCCAAAATTTTACTTGAGCGTGAAATTTTAGATGGTGAAGAACTCGACATACTGATAAAAGGTGAAGACCTGCCACCTATCAGCAAACAAACCATGAATGCAATTAGAACAATGAATTTAAACGGTGAAAACTAAGTTAATAATTTTGATTAGAATATACATAGGTGCACGGTGGAAAACGAACTTACGAATAACGCAACCAAAAGTGAACAGAACTTACCTCAAACAGGCGAAGTCTTAGGTCAGCATGAGTCTGGTGAGCAATACATCAAAGCCTTGCAGGCGATTTCCGCAGAAATTGATTCTGTAGTGGAATTTGCAGAGCAAAGTACAGATTGGCGAGATATTAGAAACAGATTGGCCGATACAAAAGACAAAATTAAAAGTTTATTCTTAAAAGAGGAGGATAACGACTCATTGCTTACTCGTATTGCGGAAGCATTTGAAAAGGTAAATTCGAGACAAGCTGAAGAAAAGGATAAACTTGAAAATGCAAGCAACGAAAATTATAATTTAGTAATAAATAAAGTTAAAGAAGCAGTAGCTAAATCCGCTAAACTGAATGACTTTAAAAAAGCAAGAGAAATACTGCTTAATGCTCAGAATTTATTTAAGAATCTTGTACTGAAACGTTCCCACAGAGATGGACTAAATGATTTGATACATAACGCATTCGACTCTCTCACTAAACGTCAGATAGACGATAGAGAGAATTACGAAATGGAATGTATTGAAAATTACCACAATTCGAAGGCAATCGTTGAAGCCGCTTTGGAATTTTCGCTTAAATCACCGCATTACGGAAAAGCACGCGAGGCATTAATAGAGGTTCAATCCAGAATTAAAGGGCTGAAATTGAAGCGAGAACAGCGTGACGAACTTTTTCAAGTCATACGTGATGCATTCGAATCAGTCAACAAACGCCAAGATGAAGAGCGTGCTACATTTGAAACGGAAACACAGGAAAATTACAAGAAACTTAAAAAAATCGTCGACGATGCAGTTGTTTTTGCTAATACATCAGAAGAATATTCTCAGTCCCGTGAAATGTTAATTAACGCTCAACATGCGATAAAGGGCATGAAATTGCGCAGAGACCAACGCGACCATCTTTATGCCGAAATTCGCAGGGTATTTGAATCTTTAAATGAAAGACAGTCCGGGAACCGAGGATTATTCGACAAAGAATCACAAAATAACTACCACAATCTGACGGCTAAGGTCAATGATTGCTTTGAACTGGTGCTTGGATTGACAGATTTCAGAATGATACGGGAAACATTGTTGAATGTACAAAGCGAAGTAAAAGTAGCCAAGCTGAAACGCAGTCATCGAAACGAACTTTTTGCGCGTGTTCGTGAAGCTTTCGGAATTTATGATAAACGCAGGAAAGAATTTTTCGAGGCAAGAAAATCAGAAAAGATTGAAAAGTTAAAAGAGGTTAAGGCGGTTTTAAATGAAAAATTAGACAGACTACGCGACAATCTCGTCCCCGATAAAGAGGCTAAGGATAGATGCAATTATCAACTTTCGTCAGAAGAAATCAGTGAGGATGAAAAATCTGTTTTATTGAGAAAGATTGCAGGTTTAGCAAGCCGTATAGCGGACAAAGAAAAATCTATTGAGCAGACATTAGGCAGAATCGCTGAAGTTGATGCTGAATTAGATAAAGTAGAAAAGTCAACAGGAGATTAAACCCAACATTCAGTTATTTTGGACTAATCAGAATTGCGTATAAT
>CAZWXI010000048.1:17925-23056 GCA_964637845.1 uncultured Hyphomicrobiales bacterium
CAGGAGATTAAACCCAACATTCAGTTATTTTGGACTAATCAGAATTGCGTATAATATTGATTTGTTTTGTTATACGGACTTGTAATCTAAAATAAACGCTTATATGCAGAGTTAATAAAAAGTTTTTCGGGGGCTCGAACGGCTATTAAATTTTAACTATCTGATTACCACAAAACGCCTTGTTATCTTTGCTTTTCCGGAATTGAATGTGCAGTAATATATACCAACGGGTAGATCTGATGTTGTTATATTTATTGTGCTTTTTCCATTGAGTTCCTTATTTTCAATTCGTTTTACTTCTCTGCCCAGAGAATTAAAAATGGAAATACTCGTGTTTGATAATTCTAAATTGGACAAGGAAATGGTAATAATATCTGATGAAGGATTAGGTGAAAGATTTATTATCTTTTTTATATTTATATCGTTAACGGATGTAGTTTTTGAATCAAATACAAAGACTCCATAATAAGGATCTGAAAACCAAACTTTACCATTTTTGTCAATTGTAAAATCGGACAGTGTATATTTGTTTTCAACGGTTCCTTCAAATGTTGGAAATTCATATTTTGTCCATTCTTTATTCTTGCTGTATTTGTAAAAATTTTGAGATTTTCGTAGAACATTATCGTATAATCTTGACAATATCCAGCAATTACCTTCGAAGTCCATTTTTACCATAGCAAAATATTCGTTATCGTTCATAAGTCCAACCGGTATGTCTATTGAATTATAAGTGATTGTTCCATTATATTCCTTATAGTTTCCTATGCTTCTCCTCATAAGTACGATTATAGAATTATCAGCCATAATTTGAATTGAGGAAACAGTATCTTTCTTTAGTTCAGGTATTTCAGTTTCATCAATAATTTTAATATTGCCATCGCTAAATTTCACAAACTTCCCTTCGCAAGAATACCAAAGATTATCATAGGCATCACAAAACATCGGGATATCTTCGACAAATGGTAGAGGTGTTGATTGTGGTATGGAATAATAAACAACGGTATCAGAAGTTTTCTCTAATTTGAAAATACCTAAGCAATGATTTACAAACCAAATATTACCATATTTATCTGACGCAATCCCACGAATTTTGTCATTGCACATAGAAGGAGTATTTGCTAAATTATAATGCTTTCTCTCATAGCCATTGAACTTTATAAGTCCTTCGTTTGTACTTGCCCAAACTTCCCCTTGCGAAAAAGTTATTCTTCGGATATTATATTTATTATCATGGTGCGATGGATTAAGTTCGTTATAATAAATTCTAATCCACTCGAAACTATTGTGTTTCATAAGCCCACCAGTACTACCAAGAAAAACTCCACCTGTATAATCAGCTCGAACACAAAACGACATTCCCGAAACCGGCAAATCATTGTACTTGTAAAAAGTCCAACCGGATTGAGTAAAAGAATTTGCAATTATCACAAACATTGCAAGCAAACAAGATATAATAAATTTTTTCATAAAATATCCCTCAAAAGTTTAACAAAATATTTTTTCTAAATTGACCAATGTCATTATAATTACACGGCTATTCAGATTTTGTTACAAATTAATTTTCATTTTTGAAAAAAATTAATCTCACTTCTCCTATAAATCTGTTTTTAAAAATTATTTACACCCTCGCGGCATCTCTCCACCTGCATAAACCACTGCTATATTTACTTAGCTCGCTTTGTAATTCGTTACGTTGGTACGTGATAGAATAGCTTTTTGAAGTGCCAACTTTTTATGATATTTCCGGGTCCGCTAATTGGTTCAGGATTGCCGATAATGGAATGACTGTTTATAGGCAGTTTTCAGAGCGATTTACTGAAAGCTATCCTATTGTTTACGTGAAAAAAGTAAGACATAAGTTTATCGGTAAGACTGGTTTTGCCAAGTTCGATTTTGATGTTTCTTGTCAACGGTATATCGAAAAGAACAGACGCATAGCAAAAACAAGATGATTAGGAAGCCTATCGAACCGGATTCTTACGTAAATATATGCTCAAAATTTACGTTAGTTCTTGGATAGACGGGCTGGGTGACCGGTAAAATATTACCTCTCAGTCAATTGTCGGAATGGGCGGATTTGAACCGCCGACCCCCACTACCCCAAAGTGGTGCGCTACCGGGCTGCGCTACATCCCGAGTGATTGCTGCTCGAATTAGCATCAAATCAGATTACAAATATACGAATAATTTCCATTCTAAACAATTATTGCCCTGACTTTCAAAATAAAAAGGGTTGCCAAGATTGACAACCCCATATGTAAAAAAGTCATCTATCAATGCCCGCCTGCAGAGGGAGGAGCCGGTTCATCTGGACTGCCGGCATTTTTGAAAGGTACCCAAATGAGTATAGCCGCTACAATTACTAACACAATCGAGCTTACAATAAACGATGGTTCTTCGAAAAATGCAAACATTTTCATTTCGGCAAAGGCAAAACCTGCGAACAAGAGTCCAATAAGAGCTTCGCCGGCAATAAATCCTGCGGCAAGTAGCACGCCTGTATTTTCTACCCTCACCTTTTGTGCCTCATTCATTTTGTTACGTTCGGTGAACCAATCCAAAATACCTTTAATCACTCCACCTGTGAAAATTGCAAACACAGTACCGAAAGGTAAATACATCCCGACACTTATAAGCATCGGGCTACCAGCGCGGATTAAAATGAGAGCAAATCCCATCAACATACCTACGATAATTAGAGGCCAAGTCATATTTCCGCCAACAATCCCCTGCGAAAGCATTGCCATCAAACTTGCTTGTGGAGCGGGTAATTCTTTGCTGCCGAAACCACCGACATATCCTTCCATGCGCCCCATTGCCACATCACCTTCATGCAATATGAAAAGCGGAATAAACAACACAGCACTTGCAATGACTACACCAACGATATCGCCTAACTGCATCTTCCAAGGAGTACCGCCGAGTATGTGCCCCACTTTAAGATCTTGGAGCATTTCCCCTGCAACTGCCGCAGATACACAAACTATTGCTGCTACCCCGAGCACAGCCGCAACGCCTTCATTGCCAGTCGCACCTAAGGCGACCAGTATAACAGCTGTAATAACGAGAGCGGTCAGCGTCAGTCCGCTTATAGGATTATTACTCGAACCCATTATACCTACCAGATAACCCGACACCGCGGCAAAGAAGAAGGCAAGTATAATCATAACAGTAGCGGCAACAAATGCAATCAGGAATGAAGTATGGAATACCATATATGTAATCAAGAAAGTTGCTACGGCAACAAATGCAATGCCTACAAGTATCCAAGGGAAGCTAATGTCGCGTTCGGTTCTGGTTACGTCAACATTTTGCCCGCTTGCAGCTTTTTTCACATCACTAACTGAACGAACAATACCTGTAATCAAACTATTTCGCATTCTAAATAAGGTATATGATGCTCCCACCAACATACCACCAATCGCAATTGGACGAACGATATTATGCCAAACGGTAGTAGCAGTCAGTGTTGCATCACCTGTATGATGCGGTTGGATGAAATACTGAATAATCGGAGTCAGTAATCCCCAAGCAATCAAACCGCCACCAAAAGCAAGTGCCGCGAGCTTCGGACCAATTATATATCCGACCCCCATATAGGCAGGGCTGATTTTCATTGAAGTAAACAAAAGACCTCCCTGCCCTACAAATGAGGTACCAGGAATAGTTTGAGGCGAAAAAACAAAGAAATGCCGGAAACTGGTCAAAAAGAATTTCAATTCGCCCAGAGTTTTTATCAAAGCACCGCCAAGCATGGCAAGGAATAAGAATTTACTTCCGCTTGTACCTGATTGACCCGCTTTGTGAATTTCGCCAGCGGCGACTGATTCCGGAAAAGGAAGTTCTTTGTCTTCGACCATGATTCTGCGTAACAGAGCAACAAACATGATACCGAGTACACCACCGACAGTCATGATTGCTGCGGCAATCATATAGTTTGTGGGCGTATAGAAGTCAGGCCATATTCCTGCGATGAAAAAGGCCGGCAAAGTAAATATAGCACCTGCGGCGACCGATTCGCCTATTGAGCCAACAGTACGAGCAAAGTTCTCTTCGAGTATAGTTCCTTTGAAGGCTCGAAGAACTGCCATACCGATAACAGCCGCGGGATAAGTCGCGGCAATGGTCATCCCTGCTTTCAATCCCAAGTAAGCATTTGCGGCACCAAGCACCACACACATCACTAAACCGATGAGCAATGCTTTGATTGAGAATTCAAGCATATTTGAATCAGGTGATACAAAGGGTACAATTTTTTTTTCAGACATTATATCTCCTATATTAATTAAAAAAATAATTGCCGTTTTGGCATTTACAATTAGCTAAATTAATAAAGTATTGGTTATTTTACAAGAAAAGTTCGGAGGATATATGAAAAAACTTGCATTTTAGTACGATTTATTCGTCTAATAGCAAATGAATGTTCTTATTTTTTAGCGTTTTTTATAAAAATCAGCAGATACGGAATTAAAATATAATGAATTCATACTTTTTCGGAATTAGTGGCAGTTGGGCGATATTAGCTGGGATTGCCGCCTTACTCATAGTGTTTTCTTTTTGGTCATACCGTAAAACTGTTCCCGAGATTAGCTCCAAAAGAAAATCATTCCTAATACTGCTTCGCTCATTGGCACTAATCTTATTGCTGTTTGCACTGTTCGAACCCGTTTACACGGCAATTCGTGGAAGCATGAAAGAACCCACTGTTGCAGTACTCTTGGATAATTCACTCTCAATGTCATTAGACGATGCCGGAGGCAATCGCAAAGATACATACCACAAATCAGTCGAAGCATCAAGTTTAAATCAGCTTGAAAAGGAAATTTTTGTCAATAAATTCGATGCAAATGTTGCCTCACTCGACGTATTTGATTTTGACTTACTGGATTTTGAGGGGCAAGCAACAGACATAACGGGAGCTTTAAAAGGTATAAATCGCACAATGTTTGATGAGAATTTACGAAGCATCGTGCTTTTTACCGATGGTGCATTTAACAGTGGAGATAATCCGATTTATATCGCTGAACGAATTGGTAAACCAATTTTTGTGGTCGGGATTGGTGATTCGTCCTATCCTCGAGATATTTCCGCAGTGAATCTGATTGCAAATGAAGTTGTTTATGTGAAC